>JAFGTN010000626.1 GCA_016934075.1 Pirellulales bacterium | reverse complement strand
GCCAGAATGGCATTCGCCCCGAGCCGCGACTTGTTTTCAGTCCCATCCAACTGGATGAGCGTTTGATCGATAAACGCCTGTTCCTGTGCGTCAAGCCCGATGATGGCCTCAGCGATCTCGGTATTGACGTTTTCCACGGCTTGGGTCACCCCCTTGCCGTTATACCGGGTGGCATCGCCGTCACGCAACTCGATTGCTTCTCTCGAGCCGGTGGAAGCTCCGGACGGCACCGCGGCACGCCCCATGACGCCGGATTCCAGCAATACATCACACTCGACAGTTGGATTGCCACGCGAATCGAGTATTTCGCGTGCGACGACATCAACGACAGAACTCATGTTTATTCCTTCTCTTCAACTGTGATCACGCAGCCCGGGAAGGCTCTCCAGACAATCTCGACTCTTCGAACCCCGCCGTCTTTACGACCCGATCAAGCGCCACCAGGGTAGTCAACAGGCTTTCCATGCGACCAAGCGGCCAACTGTTCGGCCCGTCCGAAAGCGCTTTTTCCGGACACGGATGCGTCTCCATGAAAAGACCGGAAATACCTGCCGCTACCGCTGCACGAGAGAGAACCGGGACGAACTCGCGCTGTCCTCCAGACACGCTTCCCTGACCACCCGGTAGCTGAACCGAATGCGTTGCGTCGAAGACCACAGGGCAATCCGTTTCGCGCATGATCGCCAAACTGCGCATGTCGGAAACGAGGTTGTTATAGCCAAAGGTGGCGCCACGCTCGCAAACCATCAGCGTGTCGGCACCACCGTTAGCTTCGCGGGCTTTCGCGACAACGTTCTTCATATCCCCTGGGGCGAGAAACTGACCTTTCTTGATATTGACCGGTTTGCCACTCGCTGCCACGGCGTGAATGAAGTCCGTCTGCCGGCAGAGAAAAGCAGGGGTTTGCAAAACATCAACGGCGGCGGCGACAGCGGCCACCTCAACTTCAGTATGCACGTCAGTCAGAACGAAAACGCCGGCCTGGCGGCGAACCTCGTCGAGCAACTTCAAACCAGCGTCCAGCCCTGGCCCACGCACCGATTTCCCTGAACTGCGGTTTGCCTTGTCGTAGGACGCCTTGAATATATAAGGAACGCCAAGCCTGGAGCAAATTGCCTTCATCGTCCCGGCGACCTCGACACACAAATCGACTGATTCTGCCGTACAAGGCCCGGCGATCAGGAAAAACGGCTTGTCCAGCCCTATTTCAAAACCGCAAAGTTTCATGCTTTGTTCTGCGCAGCGATTGCGGCTTTTACAAAAGAGGTAAATAGCGGATGACCATTACGGGGGGATGAGGTGAATTCCGGGTGAAACTGACATCCGACGAACCAAGGATGCTCTGCCGTCGGCAATTCGATCATTTCACAGAGGTCGGTGCCCGGGGCCCGTCCAGAGACCACCAGCCCTTTTGCTTCAAGTTCAACGAGCAACTGATTATTCACCTCATAACGGTGGCGATGGCGCTCAACGATTTCGGATTTTCCGTAAATCTCGCGAGCCAAGGTACCTTCACGCAACGTGCAGACTTGCCCACCCAGCCGCATTGTCCCTCCAAGATCGGAACTCTCGCTACGCTTTTCCAGCTTGCCCGAAGCATCCTGCCACTCCGTGATCAGGCCGATAACCGGATAGGGCGAGCTCTTGTCGAATTCGGTGCTGTGCGCCGCTTCCATACCGGCAACGTCGCGGGCATATTCGACAACCGCGAGTTGCATTCCAAGACAAATTCCAAGGTAAGGAACCTTGTTTTCCCTTGCGTAACGAACGGCCGCAATCTTGCCTTCCGTCCCGCGACGACCAAATCCGCCCGGGACAAGGATGGCATTCATGCCTTTGAGGACGGAACACCCCTTGGTCTCGATCTCTTCGGAGTCAATGTAGTGGACCTTGACCTTGCTGTGCGTATAAATCCCGGCGTGGACCAGCGCTTCCGTAAGCGATTTGTACGACTCCGTCAGATCAACGTATTTTCCAACAAACGCAACATTGACCTTGTGCTCAGGATTCTCCATTGCGTGCACGATGCTCTTCCAGACCGACAGATCGGCCGCACGCGCCAGAATATTCAACTTGTGACAAACGATCTCATCGAGCATCTGGTCATGAAGCATTGCCGGAATCTTGTAGATCGAATCGGCATCAAGGCACTCAATAACAGCTTCACGCTGAACATTGCAGAACAGACCGATCTTTGCCTTCTCGTCCTCGGGAATCGGGCGGTCCGCCCGGCACAGAAGAACATCGGGCTGGATACCGATCTCCCGCAATTCCTTGACTGAGTGTTGTGTAGGCTTGGTTTTGAGTTCGCCGGCCGTCGGAATATAGGGCAATAGCGTCAGATGGATATAACAGGCGTTCCCCCGCCCTTCCTGCAGACCCATCTGGCGAATAGCCTCCAGGAAAGGGAGCGATTCAATATCGCCAACCGTACCGCCGACTTCGACGATCGCCACCTCCGCACCTTCCGCACCGCGACGAATGTGCGCCTTGATCTCGTCGGTGATATGCGGAATAACCTGCACGGTCTTGCCGAGATACTCGCCCCGCCGTTCTTTCTTGATTACGGTTTCGTAAATCTGGCCGGTGGTGAAATTGTTGCGTTTCCCCATCTTGGCGCTGGTGAATCGTTCGTAATGCCCGAGATCGAGATCGGTTTCAGCACCGTCCTCAGTAACAAAAACCTCACCGTGTTGGAACGGGCTCATCGTTCCCGGATC
>JAFGTN010000625.1 GCA_016934075.1 Pirellulales bacterium | reverse complement strand
GAATGGACGAATGTTTTGCCGATCCGGCCTGCTACTTCCGTCAGTGCCTGAGCAAGATGGGATCGCAACGCCTGCTGGGAATCAACGCCATTCGCGCCAATCCCAATATGGTGGGCTACAGCGCCACGGGTACCGTCGACCAGGGCCTCACGGCCGAGGGCTTTTTCACCACCTTTCGCGATCTGAAGCCGGGCACGATCGACGCCGTCTTCGATGGTTTCTACCCGCTGCGATGGTGCACGTTCGTCGAACCGCTCAACCTCTATCGCGGCGGCAAGGTGCGGCTCGAGGCCGTGCTGGCCAACGAGGATGTATTAGCGGCGGGCAAGTATCCAGTTCGCGTCCAGGTCTTCGGCCCGCGGGGGATTCGATTGTTGGATCGCGAATTCACCTTGACCATCCCCGAAATGGACGACAAGAACGAACTCTCGTTCGCGATCCCCGCCTTTAACGAGCCACTCATCGTCGACGGTCCGGCCGGTAAGTATCGCTTCTCGATCACCTTCCAGAGCGGCGCAGCGGCCGCCGGCGGCGTGACCGAGTTTTTTGTAGACGACCCGGCCCAAATGCCGCCCGTCGAATCTACGGTTACACTCTGGGGGCAACAAGACATGATGGCAAAATGGCTCAAAGACCACGCAATCCGCCACCGCCCCTTCAAACCCGGCAAAGCCGATACACGCGAAGTAATCCTGGTCGGCAAACGACCCCAGGAGCCGGGCGGAGCAGCCGCTTTGGGCGAACTCGCCGAACGGATCGGCCGCGGCTCGACGGCCGTTTTTCTCTCGCCCGAGGTGTTCGGCGAAGGCGACAAGCCCACGCGCTGGTTGCCTCTGCAAAACAAGGGCACGTTCGCATGGCTGAAGAGCGATTTGTACATACGCGACGAATGGGCCAAGTCGCACGCAATCTTTGCCGGGCTGCCGGCCGGTGGCGTGCTCGACCTGGCGTTCTATCGCGAAATGATTCCTTCACACGGCTACATAGGACTGGACCCTCCCGACGAAGCGGTTTGCGGCGGCATTAAAACGTCGCTTGGCTACCAGTCGGGGCTGTTTGTCTCGGTACACAAACTTGGAGCCGGCCGATTTATTCTCAACGCATTCCCCATTCAAGAAAACCTGGGCCGGAACCCCGTGGCCGAGCGACTATTGCGAAACATGCTCCGCTACGCCTCCATCGGCACAGACGCCCCACCCGTAAACCTTCCCGCCAATTTTCAACAGCAACTTAAAACGAGAGGCTACTAATGATGTTCCGATTCATCGACCCGCTATTACAGAAGGCATATCCACATATAACATTGTGCCGCATTGCTCTAATCCTGCTTTTGATCCCCTTCGCATTGCCGTCGAACGCCATGGCGGAAGCTCCACATTCTTCCGCCGTAATCTCATTGAATGGCGACGGCTGGCTCTTGGCTCCCGATCCGAGTAACGTCGGCCGCCAGGAGAAATGGTACGGCGCGCCTCGTGCGGAAGCCAAGCCCACCAAAGTTCCCGCGATCATGCAGATGACTTTTCCCGGCTATCACGGCGTGGCCTGGTACTGGCGCGATATTGAGGTGCCGGCCAATCCTCACCCGGGCGGGCGCTATCTGCTGCGCTTCTGGATGGTCGACTACCTGGCCGATGTCTGGGTGAACGGAAAGCATATCGGTACACACGAGGGCGGCGAAGACATGTTTACCCTGGATGTAACCGACATAGTAAAGCCCGGCCAAGGGAATCGCATTGCCGTTCGGGTTCTCAACCCGATGGAAAAGCCCATCGACGGTATCATTTTGAGCCAGACACCCCACCGCAACAAGACAAATCCCTATACTCCCGGCAGGGACTTTAATTACGGAGGTATTACGGACTCTGTCGAACTGCTTCTTACCCCGCCTGTCCGTGTCGAAGATCTCTTCGTCTGCCCGGATCCCAAGACCGGTTTGATCCGCATCCGGGCAAACATTCGTAACGCCGGCAAATCGGCCACGAAAAACAAACTCCTATTCACGGTCGCTCCGGCCAACAGCGGACAGACACTGCAAACGGCCGCGATCACACGCAATTTGCCCATAGGAGATACGCTGGTAGAAACTACATTAAAAGTGCCCGATCGGCGGCTTTGGGATCTTAACGATCCCTACATATACCGCGTGTCGGCCCGAATTTCCACAGAAGGATCTGACTCTTTCGATGAGCAATCGACACGTTGCGGATTTCGAGATTTCCGTTTCACCAACGGCGCCTTTCGCCTAAACGGTCGACGCATCTTCTTGAAGAGTTCGCATACCGGCGCCGACACACCCATCGGAGTGCGGGTGCCCGTGGATCCGGACATGCTGCGGCGGGATTTGCTCAACGTGAAGGTAATGGGATTCAACATGATCCGCTTCATTGCCGGTGTTGGGCAAAGGTTTCAATTGGATCTGTGCGATGAGATTGGACTATTGGCATACGAAGAGAGCTTCGGAGGTTGGGGATTAGCCGACTCGCCACACATGGCACAACGATTCGATAACTCGCTTTCCGGCATGATTCGCCGCGACCGCAATCACCCCAGCGTGGTGATATGGGGGCTCTTGAACGAAACCCCCAATGGGCCCGTGTTCCAACATGCCGCACGATTGCTTCCGGAAGTGCGCAAGCTTGACGACTCGCGGCTGGTAATGCTCAACAGTGGCCGCTGGGATCTGTGGGACAAGGGCGCAGCAGGTATACAACTCTGGCAGAATTCGGATCGAACCGATCCGTGTGTGAACTACAATTCGACCAACCACGTAATCAAAACATTGGGTATCACCTGGCAGCCAAAACAGATGGCCATACACCCGGGCCGCGGCGGCGAGCACGCCGTGACACGTTGGACCGCCCCGCAAGACGCCACGATCGATCTGACCGTCAATTTTATAAGCATAGCCGAGCAAGCCACGACCGACGTACACGTATTGCACAATGGACGCGCTCTGTTCGACGGTTTCATCAATGTCAGTGGCCACGGCCCGAATGCCGGCTTCCGCGGAACAATCCCGGTCAAGGCGGGCGATACGATCGATTGCACAGCCGGTTTCGGCAACGGTAACTACGGCGCCGACACCACGGCCCTGAGCGTCACGATCAAGACCACCACGGGCAAGACTTACGACGCGGCTGCCGATTTCAATATTGAAAAGAACCCCAACGGCCCCTGGAGCTACGGGCAGCTAGCCCCGGGCAAGCCCGACATCGCCACGTTCAAGCTGTTCCCCAAGGGAACCGATACTCCCGCCGTCGGCAGTCTCAGCAATCCGGGCTGCTTGAAGTGGGAAGATGTGCTGGCCGACGATCACCCCTACAGACGAGTACCCCACACGGCCGAGATCATCAACGAATTCAGAACTTTCAACAAAAGCCAGCCGCTTTTCATCTCGGAGTACGGTGTCGGCAGCGCCATCGACCTTGTGCGACTTGCCCGCCATTATGAACAACGCGGCAAGACCGGCTGCGAAGACGCGCAAGTCTATCGCAAGTTCCTCGACCAATTCATGGCCGATTGGCAGCGTTGGAAACTGGACGACACCTTTGCCGGACCGGAAGACTACTTCAGCAAGTGCCTGGCCAAAATGGCCGGGCAACGAAAGTTGGGCATCAACGCCATCCGCTCCAATCCAACCGTCGTCGGATACAGCCTGACAGGAACGCAAGATCAAGGCCTAACGGCCGAAGGACTGACGACTACTTTCCGCGAACTGAAGCCGGGCACGATCGACGCCATGTTCGACGCCTGGTACCCCTTGCGTTGGTGCCTGTTCGTCGAGTCGGTTAACGTATTTCGCGGCGAAAAGGTGAAACTCGAAGCCATTTTGGCCAACGAAGACATGCTGTCGCCAGGCAAGTATCCCGTTCGGCTACAGGTGGTCGGACCGGACGGGCAGCGAATATTTGATAAGACGATTACGCTGACCATCCCAAAAACAGAAAAAGGGAAAGAACCGCCGTTCGCCATCACGGTCTTCTCCGAAGAAGTGGCCATCGACGGCCCGTCCGGCAAGTACCGATTTCTGGCCAATTTCCAACGCGGCGGGGCCGCCAGTGGTGGCGATGTTGAATTTTATGTAACCGATCCGGCCGATATGCCCCCTGTAAAAAGCGAAGTTGTGCTTTGGGGCAAGGACGATGCTTTGGTCGAGTGGATGCGGAAGCGGAATATTCGCGTCCGCCCATTCGTGGCCGGCAAGCAGAACGCCCGCGACGTGATCCTTGTCTCGGGCACGCCACCCACAAATGAGGCCGAGGCCCGCCATGATCTTGTCCGGCAAATCGCCCGCGGCTCGACGGCTATATTCCTTACACCCGCGGTCGTCGCCAAAGGCAACGATCCGGTAGGTTGGCTGCCGCTTGCCAACAAGGGCCGACTGTTCGCCTACATCGGCTGGGTCTATCTCAAGGATGAATGGTGTAAAAATCATTCTATCTTCGATGGACTTCCCTGCGGGGACCTGATGGACTACACCTTCTATCGTGAAATCATCCCCGACCGTATGTGGTCGAGCCCGGAGCCGCCTGCCGAAGCCGTGGCGGGCGGGATCAACACTTCAATGGGATAT
>JAFGTN010000624.1 GCA_016934075.1 Pirellulales bacterium | reverse complement strand
GGAGGCCAGCCGGTCGAGATTCGGCGTGCGCGCATACGCATCGCCATAGCAACCCAACTCCGGCCCGTTGTCCTCGGAAACGATCAGCAGCACATTCGGTTTTTCACCCAGTGTACCACCGGACGCGACGGGCGTGACGGCGAAAAGTAGTCCTAGGACGACAAGCGGTACCATTTTTGTGGCAAGATTATTCATTTTGAGGGCCTATGAATCTGAAACAGTGGTTTGAAATGGGTGCCACTGCTGGCTCGTCCAGCAGTGCAAGAAAGGTTGACAAAATCACTGCTGGGCAAGCCAGCAGTGGCACCCTCACAAGGTCTACAGCCATTTTGGAAATGCATTCAAATACAGTAATTTCCGTACAATTCACCCCACTTCTATTCTCTCACCCCACTTGTTAAAATTATCGTCGATAACCCCGAACAAAACAATACTTTGGAGCATAATCATGGATCTGCAGGGAAAAGTCGCACTGGTAACCGGTGGCACCAAGGGTATCGGAGCCGCCACGGCCATCGAACTGGCAAGCCACGGCGCTGACGTGGCCATCAACGGCCGGCACGACGACGAGGAAGCGGCCCGGACAAAAGCGGCCGTAGAGGCGCTGGGCCGGCGTTGCGAGGTTGTGGTGGCCGACGTGGGACGTGCCGAAGAAGCCACCCGTTGCGTCGAAGATACGATCGAGCGGCTGGGCACGATCGACGTACTGGTCCATTCGGCCGGCGGCGGTGTTCCCGGCGGAGTCCTGGAGGTATCACCCGAGGCCTGGCAAAACGCCTTCGATGTACATGTGCACGCCATCTTCCACATGGCCCGCGCGGCCGTGCCCGTCATGAAATCCAAGGGCGAAGGGGCCATCGTGCTGATCTCCTCGGTGGCCGGTATCCGCGGCGTGCCCATTATGGCCGCCTACCAGGTGGTCAAAGGCGCCGTGGTGCAGTTCACCCGCGCGCTGGCCATGGAACTGGCCGACGACAATATCCGCGTCAACGCCGTCGCCCCCGGCATCATCACCACCCGCTTCCACGACGCCGTGACGCCCGAGCGCCGCAAACATAACCTCGACAACCGCGTCCCCCTGCACCGCGAAGGTACCACCGAACAGGTCGCCTCCATGATCCGCGAGATAGCAACCAATGACTACGTGACCGGCGAAATCGTAGTAATCGACGGCGGGCTGACGATGCGGATTGCTTGATGCACCACGTTGCCATTTCGCAACACGGTTCGATTTTCTCATCACCCGAATCCAAAACCGTCAGCTTCGAACCGTACCCCCGCTCCGCACATCGTCGTAAAAACCGCGATCACAACCACTTATGACAACCCCCACCATTCCGCTTGGCCCACCGGTTCTCGGCACACGGTTTGCATCTTTTTCTTGCCGTTGTTGCTCCCCCCGCGTGTGGCGTGCCGTTCGGCAGATTTCCGCACGCAACGCTCATCAGAAGGTGATATCACCATATGTGCAAGATCCTCGACGTCGAAATTACCGATATCACCCGTCGTGAAGCCGTTGATCTGATCGACGAGATGATCGATCAATACAACGGTAATAGTCGTTGCGTCTTCTTCGCCAACGCCCACACCCTCAACCTCACCGCAAGCGACAGCCGGTATCGCGATGTCATCAACTCGGCAGACTATGTGCTGGGCGACGGCACGGGCGTGCGCTGGGCCTCGAAGATCAACGGCACACCCGTCAAGGACAACGTCAACGGCACCGATCTTCTGCCCGAGTATTTTCAGACCGCGGGCAAAAGCTGCCGCTACTACTTGCTCGGCGCCAACATTCCTACTATCCGCCAGGCCGCCGCCAAGGCTCGGGAAAAATTCCCCCACGCCCATCAGGTCGGCCACCATCACGGCTACGTAAACGGTGCCGAAGCCTCTGCCGTCGTGATCGAAGAGATCAACGCCGCGCGGCCCGACATCCTCCTTGTCGGCATGGGCAATCCTTTGCAAGAACAATGGATCAACGCCCACCGTCACGAACTAAAAGTCCCGGTAATCATAGGCGTGGGCGGCCTGTTCGACTTCTGGGCCGGCAGCTTCAGCCGCGCCCCCCGCTGGCTCCGCAAACTGGGCCACGAATGGATCTGGCGACTCGCCAAACAACCGGCCGACAAAGCCCGCCGATATCTGGTGGGGAATCCGCTGTTTTTGTACAGGGTCCTTTGGCACAAGCTATTCCGGCAATCCACCGCCGCTGTTTGATTTAGGAATAGAGGGCAGATGTCGGAGGGCAGAGGGCAGGAATGTCGAATGTCGAAGCCGGAATGAGGAAAGAATGACGAAGGTTCAATGCACAATGATCAATGTTCAATGATCAATGGTTGAATCGTAGAGTAAGACCGTGATTCGGAAGAGGTGCACAACGCTCAAATATGAAGTCTCATGTCTTATGTCCTAAGTCTTAAGTCTCGTGTCTGAATATGAAGTGGGTAGTCGCGCGCCATTGCAACCCTGCTGCTTGCGTGTTACACTCATCATCTTGAGAAGGCGTGGTTGGGCAGCGGTGCACCAGCCGGCGGCTTTGATTTTTTACAAAACACGGATTCTATTCACACAAAGGTGCATTCGATGTTCGGATTTCTTAAGCGCATGTTCGGCGGCGGGCAGCAGCCGGAACCGAGTGCGGATTGTCTTGTTCCCAGGATCAAGAATCAGAATTTTCTCCCCGCGCTCAAGGAGCACGGGATACCCGACGATCAGTTGCCCATTACCGAGCCATTGGTCGGCGATCTTCTGGTTACATATGCATTCGATCTGCCGCACACATTCCAGATGGTGATGCCGAACGACTGCAGCGAGTTGGGTATTCCTCTGGACAAAGCCCGACGTATAGCGATCAGAAATATGGCGCGATCCTTCCCCCCGCCCGACATACAGAGCAAGCCGCCGATTTACTCGCTGATCGTGGGCAGCGATATGGAGGCCTGTCTGTTGCTGGTCGATGAACTGTGGAAACAGCTCGATGAGCGCGTTCCCGGCCAGATAGTGGCGGCAGTTCCGGCCCGCGACGTGATGCTTTACACCAGCAGCGAATCGGAGGAAGGGCTGGCAGCGATTAAAAAAATCGCCGCGGAAGTCTTCGCCGCTAACGACGTACACGGATTGACCGAACAGTTGTTGACCTGGAAGGACGGCAAGTGGGCAGTCTTCGAAGCGACGTAGGAGTACATCATCCCCGAATTTTTCGAACCGCCGCAAGAAATAAAAATCTCTCCTGAATCGCTCGCTCTGCTGAAGGTCTCATTCGAAAAACGAGATTATCTTGTGCTCTGCTGGCTGCCACCGTCAAAGGATATCGAGTAACCATCACATATTCACTGGGTTGTGGTCCGGTCTGCCAGGCTGGTGAATCTCGGACACATCCTACGGGGATTTCATGACTGTTTGCACCAGGGTGTCTTGTTTCATATAATGGGCACGGAGATGTGAGTTACGTACGGTTCAGCGGGAACTCCGGAAACACGGCTCACTAGTAGCTGTATTCGCAAGAATTCAGCCCGGGAGCAGAAAACCATCTGAATTCTTGCGAATTCAGTTACAGTCGCCCCTCTTTCCACAAACCATACAAAGGTCGCCGCCATGTTTCCCACGCTGCGTCTTGCCGTTTGTTGCTTCGTGATCTGTTTCGCAATCTGCACAACGGTTTCAGCCCAGCGGCCGGCCGGCAATCTACCGTCCAAGCCCGCGACGATCTATCTTTTCGATCTTACAGATCTGCAAAAACAAATTTCCGACCCCGCCGGGCTTCGTAAGGCATGGGACGTGTTGCATGCGACGGCCGCGGTGCAAGGGATTGTTAATCGCGATGAGCCTACGCTCTTCGTCCGCTTTCTGGCCGCGACCGACGATTTCTGGCTGGACGAGCTTCGCAAGCCGGGCAACTGGCTGGCCGGGCGGCCGGTGAAAAAAATCGAAAACTTCGACCAGCTCATCGTAACCTTCGGGCACAAGCTCCGCGGGCTGGTGGTTTACAACGAAAACGTGCACGCCACTTCCAACCTGGCGAGTACAATCGCCGGAGTCGAGGACCGGTTGTGTCTGCGGTTCGATCCGGCGCCCAACTCGCTCTATACGAGAACAATCGCTCTCGATATGCCATTTGCGAAAGACGTCGTGCGACTATACAACAACGACGGTTCGCCCAAGTTCAACGGCAAGCCGGGATCCACCATTCCCGATACCGAGATTCCCTCGACCGGCAGCGCCAAGTGCGACGCCTATCTGTGGGCAAAGCAGCGTTACCTCGACTCGGGCAAAGTCTCGGCCGACTACATGGCCTTCTATATCGACACTTTCTGGCTGACCACTCGGCAAAGGGCACTGCGGCACAGCACGCTTACGAACCATGACTTTTTCATCTCGCAGCGTGCCTTCTTTTTCGACCTTCATGTGTGGGAGGAAGAATCGCCCATCGACGATCCCGGTCAGAAGCCGGGCACCGATGCCCGCACGCTCTATAGCCTGTTGCGCTCGATGTACAAACATGCCGGTGGCAAAATCTTCCAGATCGGCGGATTCACACCCTGGCTGTGGAAGTACACAAATTCGGCCGGCGCGAAAGCCTCGAAGCACGGTGGCGTCGACACCGAGTGGAAATACGCCCAGATCATCTCGGCCTTCAACGGAGTGATGGACGCCGACGCGCTGGACTATAACGCCATGACCAACGCGTCGTTCTATCAACACTTCCCGTTGGCCAAACATTACCCGCAAAACAAGCGGCCCACGATTGACGACCTCAAGTCGAAAGGTTTCATCCGGCCCGACGGTGGCGTGGCGCCGATGAGCTACGTGACCTTCTACATGGGCGACTACGACTCGGCCGCGTGGTTCAGCATCATGGTGCCCCGGCTGTGGAGCGATCCGGCCCGCGGAAGCATCCCTTGCTCCTGGGCCTTCAATCCCAACCTCGACCGCCGCGCCCCGCACGTGATGGACTATGTACGCAAGAACCAAAGC
>JAFGTN010000623.1 GCA_016934075.1 Pirellulales bacterium | reverse complement strand
TCTTTGGTTTTCCGCACCGCCGCCCCATATTGATCCTGCGTCAGCGCCCCGGTCCGCAACAACCGATTCAGGTCCCGCATTTTGGCGTTGTAGCGATCTTGCGGCGTCTCGATCTCGGCGAGGATCTGTTTTCGCTTGCGTCCCAGGGCCTCTTCGTATCGCGCCCGCCGGCGGGCCGATTCCGATTGACGCTTTTCCGCCTCTGCGGCTCGGACCCGTCCGGCCTCTTCCTGTTTGAGCGCCTTTTCCGCTTGAACGGCGGCCAGGCCCGAATCCTTCCAGGCCTGAACCGCCGCCCGACGATGCGATTCCTCGGAAATCAAACCCTGTTTGCGCAAATTGTCGATCTCGCCCAGCCGCCGCTTGTAATTTTCAAGCGGCGTCTCGACCTGCTTCTCTAGTTTTATGGCCTCGCGAGCCATAGCGGATTGCTCTTTCTTTCGCCGGCCGATGGCCTTGGCCACGTCGCTGGTGGCTTTTTCCAGGCCCTGCTCTTTGGCCTTGAGTTTGTCGTATTCCGCAAAGAGTTGCGCCGCGTCCGATACGAACTTCATTGCAGCTTCGCTCATTTTTCATCCTTCCTCTAATTATTTCGTGGGAAATATTGTGTTTTGGGTCCTTCCGGGGGTGCCCCCCTGCGGGGCTTTGCCCAATCATCGAAGAGGTTTTGTGTGTGGGTTGGGTAAATATGTAAGTAAGTAAAACGAACGATGATTTTGAAAATCCGGCAGGGGGCGTTGTTACTCGTGCTCGCAGAGCAGCTCGCTTACTTCGCGCGTCGCGCTTTCGATACCACTCTCGAACATTTTTCGAGCCCGCTTGCCGAACGCCTTTTCTAACCGGTTGCCTGTACACTGGTTGATTTTCGGCATGCGAGAAAACATGAGCCGGATCTTTTGCGGATCGAGAAGCTTGGCTTTTTTCTCCGCCAGTTCCAGTTCCACCGTTCGGGCCCGCGCCAGCCGATACCTTTCTAACGCCGGCGAGTTTTCGCCGTCCAGCATCGAGTCCATTGCCGGCGGTGGCTGCCACGGACCGGAGGTCCGCAACCAACGAATGATATCTTTTAGCGGATAACGGCCGGGCCGATTCATTTTGCCGGGCGTGCCCGGCATCCCTGCTGCGGCCCAGTTCTGGACTGTTTTGATTTTAACGCCAAAAATTTCGGCGACGTGGGCTTGCGAGACGGCAATCCAATGATTTTTTTTCATGGGTCGATTCCCTTTTTTTGTTTTGATCAAAGTAGTACTACCCGCCATCCATAATTACGACGTGTACGTGTAAAAGTGGTTCGAAAACCGGGCGAAGCCCCGCAGGGGGGCACCCCGGGAAGGACCCAGCCTATTTATATCCCGGTCGCCGGCGGGCCGCGTCCGCGCCGATCGGCGCCGCCGGGCGACCGTCTAGGGCCGGCGAAAATCCGGTAAAAGCCGGCCGTTCTATCTGTTTGTCAATCATTCTCGTTAAGCTTTTCGATTATTCGAAACACGAGTCCGCAGCGGACGCACCTCGCCTTGCCGTCCGCCCCGCCCCACCAACTATTCCGCCGGCCTGGGCTTGGCAATGAGAGTACATCGATGGCGTGACAACCACATTCGGGGCACAAGATTGCAAGCTCGTAATCTCGCTGGATGTGGTAATTACTCTGCGCGATTCCCATCACGTTTGTTGTTCCTTGCTTTTGCCTTTGCCCGCATCTTGGCGATCCTTGCTTCCCGCTTTTGCATGGGAGTTGACCACCATTGCCGCGTGTGTAACGGCGCCGGTTCCTGGTGTCGTACATCGAGGGAATCGGGGGTGATTTCCTCAATTTCGATGAGCACCCGGAACCGGCGTATTTTCTTGCGTTTCGCCACGGATTAACCTCAAACGGTTCCGTCTGAGAAGTACAAAGGTTGATGGTCAACAGCTACAACCGCGAGGTCCAACTTGATATTCCATCCGAAGCCCCACCGGCCGCGGTCAAGGGCATACCGCGTGAGTCGCGGCCGGAAGTTGCCGTTGAGGGCCAAAACAACTATCGACGGCCGAGCGTGTGACGCGCCGGCCATCATCCAATTGGTGGTTGTTCCAGTGCGAATATCATCGGTGCGAGGATCGACCAGGCCGGCGGCGCCAAGCCGGCTTTCCTTCAAGACCTTGATGTCTGAGGAATCGCCGAGGTTGACATTGCGAACAAGTCGCCGCGCGGGTTCTTCCAGGTCGGGAGGAACGATCAAAAATCGTCCAGAATTGTTTACGTGCACGGAGTCTCCTTCCTCATCGGATAGGACCTGGTTGCCTATTGAGCCCATCACCGTGGCCAGGCCGGCCGTGCCCAACACCGCCGTTCCAAGGTTGCTATGGTCGGAGTGGAAAAGTGCGACGGAATCATAAGCCATCGCCGGATTTTCGTGTACCAGCGAGTAGACCAAGTCGGAGCGCACACGTTGTGCTTCGGCGCCTTTCTGCTCGACGGCCATCATAACGGCGTTAAGCGGCCGATCGCTATCAATCATGTCCTGTTCGTCTACCTCGATCTTGGTTGTGAACCGCCCGAGCCGATATGTATTTTTCACCAACTCATAATCGGCTTCGGTGGCTATTCCGCCGCGAGGCTGTAGTTCCAATCTTCCCCCGGTTGCGAGACCGAATAGCTCATTCTCCTTAAAATTTTCCGCTGACTTTTCGTGGGTCCAGGACAATGTAGTGTCAGGCTCCCGCTCGGCCCCGGTAATTAAGGTTGAGCCGGCCGCCGAACTGATTGCGTCGCCCATCGCGGCATTGCTTGTCATCGTGCGACACACGTCGTAGTCATTTTCCGGCACGTGTCCGCCCGCCAGTGTTAGCAACTCGCGCCCTAAATCGGCAAACCGGGCTGCCGGATTCCGACGCAAGAGGTCGGACAGGATGCCGCGGAACGTAGTCCCGTCGTGATAGTTTTTGATGCTTGGTACTGAACTCATTTTGATTCCTTTCTAAAATTTTTTTGCCGATTTATTTTCGGCGTGATAGAAAATTGTTTTATGCTCTAGCGACCAGGCGGCGACGTTTTTGTTGTGATGTTTGGAGCCGAAACGCCGTGTGCCACGGCTGGTCAATGAGATCGTCGGCATCCAAGCCGATGGCTAACAGTCCGTTCATAATGTTAGGCGGGATCAGCACGCTTCCGGCTCGACGGAGTGGCTTGGATGTTGACCCGTCGACCAATTCGCCGAAAGCGGCCTTGAGGCCGCCCAGGTACATCTGGGCATTGAGAGCCGCGCTTTTGGCTTGTTCCGCCGCGCGGATTCGGCTTTGGAGGTCGATGATTTCCTGGCCTTGTCCTTTGGCGTCCGCGACCGTGGCGGGCGACATTTTTTTGATATGGATAAGCAGATCAACCAAATCCTGTGGCTCTTCCATTGTTTCGCCAGCAGCGATCGTCTTTTTCAGGTTACTTATCAGCGACGGGAAACCGGCGAAAATGTCGGCCAGATCAGGGTTAAGACCACGTCGGGACAAGTCGTCTCGCACCTCGTTTACGCGGCCAGCGTTGTTTGATTTTCTCAGCGCGGCCCAGCCATCGAGCACGTCGATGGTCGCATCTACCGTCTTGCCGGCGATGTCCGCCGCGAGTGTTGCCAGTGTTTTTTTTGCCATTTCATGTCCTTTCAAAAAAAGTATCTTCGCGGGGACTGGTGTCCCCAATATCCTCGTTATGCCGCCACCACGACTTTCGGCTTCACCAATCCCACCGGCAGTTCGACGCCGGCTAGAAGTCGTGGCAAGGTCTCCTTGCCGTTGTCTTCCAACCACTTGGCCATCACCGTGGTTAGATAGGCGACCGGCTTGGTTGGTAGCCCGCCGCTGCGTCGCCTGATGGCCTCCAGGCCGTCTTGGACGCACCCTTCGGGAATCCGGTCCTGGACGCGCAGCGCCGCGATCTTGAGGAGAAATTCCCGATCCTCGGGCGTCTTGTTTTTGAAGACCGGTTTCGTAAACAACCGCTTAGCGCAATCAAGAATCTCAACCTCAGAATCCTTAGAAGATAAATCTAAATGGTCGACTCGACTCGACTCGTCTTCAAGGCTTTGGCTATGGCTTAGGCTTTGGCTATGGCTATCGAGAACGTTCCTGAATTTGGGAGAATCTTCCGGAACGTTCGCGACTTTTCCGGAACGTTCCGGAACCGTTCCCGAATTTTCCGGAACGGTTGCCACCTTTTGGGTAGCGAACCCCCAGCCATGTTTCTTGAGGGTCTTCTTGACGGAATCGTCTGCATGGTCATGCCAGTCGTGAATCACAAGCCGATACTCATCATCACGATCTAACAACCGTGTCTGGATTAAAGCCTCTACAAACTCTTCTGCCCTTTCTGTTGGCCAATCGATTGCATCAGCGATTTCCTCGTCTGACCACTTGCCGACGTCTCCACGAATAGCGTGGCGAGCCGTGAAGTGCCACAGCGACTCCATGAGACCAACAGCCGCATAGTGTGGCAATTCGAGAAGCCGACCCAGCCGGCGAAGTTTCGGGTGATCGATTCCCGTGCGTTTCATGACAAGCCCCCTCGCCGCTTGCCCCGCCCCAGTCTATCCGCTAAACTGTTCATCATGCTTCCTTCATCTTCTCGGCCCGCTGGTTGTCGCCTCGCGGGCCGTTTTTATTGGTGCCTCAATCAACTATCCTTGCGGCCGCCGACTTTGGGCCATTACTTTTTATCCAGTCCAGAACGATCTCAAAGCAGAGATTGTAATGCTTGTCGTTTGGCCTGACACGCTTCAACAAATCAACAGCCTGTCGGCCGCAGATGCCACCCTCGCAAAGCTTCAAATCCCTTGGAGAGAGTTCCTCGTACTCGTAGCCCTCGGGCGGTTCCTCGTCTTCGAAGACCTCGACGATCTCGGGCTCTTCCTCAGATTTGCGATGATTGGTGCCGATGTTGACCGTGTTAATTGTTCTGCCATCGCGGCCTG
The DNA here is from genome assembly GCA_016934075.1 of Pirellulales bacterium. Classification (GTDB taxonomy): domain Bacteria; phylum Planctomycetota; class Planctomycetia; order Pirellulales; family Thermoguttaceae; genus JAFGTN01. The sequence continues at coordinate 7,246 of JAFGTN010000623.1, read as the reverse complement.
TGCGGGTGTCTGACTGCGAGATTCTCGCAGTGGCCTTTAGTTCTTTACGGTATTTGCGGACAGTAAAATCACTCACTCCCACATGCTCCGCAATCTGCCGATCAGAGAGCTTGGCACCGTTGGGGTGTCGCAAGGCCGAAACGACCGCTTTGCGTATGTCACAATTCCGGCGACGTAATCCATGGGCCCGGTTGGCGGTGTACGAAAACCACCGGGCTTCTTCAAGTGTGCCATTGCGAACGTCACACTTGATTTTGTCGAATCCTGCCTTGCGGGCTGCGTGCCAGCGATGGAAGCCGTCGACAAGCCAATACTTTGTGCCGTCGAAGTAGACGATGACAGGCGGAAACACAACGCCGGCCTTCAGGGCTTCCGCGTACTCTTCGACGATATCCCGGTCGATATCATCACGAGGCTGGGTATCACCATTTAGCTGTATTTTTTCGAGCTTTATGCTTTTCATGCAGCCTGATTCCCTTCAAGTTTGTCGGCAAAGACGAATCAAGCCACGGGCTGTGCGTTGTCAATGCACTCCTCGATGTCGCTCAAACGCCAGCGGGTCACGCGAGTACTGAGCTTGACAGGCGCCGGGAGTTCTCCCTCGGAAGTCATTCTCCACACCGTTCTAATACTTACGCCAAGCAGTACAGCCACTTCGGTAACCGGAATCAGTCTTTTTCGTGTGTCCATTTTTTCCTCACTGTAAAAAGTAAAAACACCACGCACCACGCATCGCGTGTTGGGAGTATATCACAGCCAACGGCACCACCTTGCGCTTTTACCAGGATCTGGTAAAAGCGAAACGGCCCTGTCCCTTTGGCACACTATTTGCGTCGCAATGTGCCGACGGCCACAACATGCAACAATAAAAAATTCAAACGAAAAAATCTGTCAACCCAGGGTCAGCGGGGGGGTTGCACAACGTATGTTGAGTTATTTTCCACCAGCAGACTTAACCAACGTCATAATTGCCGCGCGGATCACGTCTGGTAACAGAGCCCAATAGTTGATAACATAATCAAGATCTCCGTTTAGCTTGTGTGTTGTTTCATCACACAAGCTATCAACGTGCCCGCCCTCCATGGCAAGGCTGTGGCAAGAGTCGCCAATATCGTCTATACGTGCAGACGTTTTGTGAGAATCTCCCCGACTTTGCAAGCCAGGGGTTGGCGGTTCGATCCCGCTCGTCTCCACTTTTTATAAGTATCGCCGAATTAAAAACTTACGATACCTGTCGACGGTCGGCAGTGCGGCCTATTGATTCTCGAAAATCGAAGCCGAGTATTGCTGACCAAGACCTATTCTTTTTGGCTTGGCTCACCTCCGACAATCTCTTGGGCATGAGTCACATGCAAGCCAACCGCTGGTTATTCTTTTGGACCACGACAGCATTATCGAGTTAATCAAAAAAGGCGAGCAATCCGATATCGGTATGCTGCCGACTGACACGATCAAGTTGTGGCATGGAGAAGCTTTTCCCATTTGGAGGTAAGCAACGAGGATTGCATCTGTACCACTCACACGCTACATCAGGGGGAATTGATTCACATGACCAGATGTGATAGTGTAAGCATGATATTACTTTAGATCGGCATTTGGAAACTCCTTTCAGAAAGAGGCAGCAATGAAACTCTCCAAATTTGCTTTTCTCGTGTTACTCACAACTCTCGTTATTGCTACTCAGTTCCAAACGACCCATGCTGCGGTTGTGGCGACTGGCGATGTAGACCCATCTAATCCGACCACCTGGGGTTCGAATGCTTTCAGGGTCTACATCGGCAAAACTGGCAATGGCTATTTGGATATCTCAAATGGCGGTGTGGTTAGCGCTTCGCATGGATTCATCGGATACGAATCCGGATCGACAGGTGAAGTCACCATAAATGGTGCCGGATCAATTTGGAATACTGGTTGGTTCTACGTCGGCCACACTGGCAGCGGCGTGCTGAATATCACAGACGGCGGAGCGATGAGTTGCTTTGGATCGAGCCATTTAGGCGAGTACCCCGGATCGACAGGCGTGGCTACAGTGGATGGAGTTGGATCGACCTGGGAGACCCACTGGACTCACCTTGGCTGCGATGGCAGTGGTACGCTGAACGTTATCAACGGTGGCACAGTGACCAGTGCCCAGGTTCAACTCGGCACAAGATCGGGTTCTTCTGGACAGATCACAGTGGATGGAACTGGCTCGACCTGGACGGGTGGCCCTTTCTTCATCGGGATCAAAGGTAGCGGCAAGCTGAATATCATGAACGGCGGTGAAATCAACAGTTCAAGGGCTTACATCGGTTACGGTGATGGATTGAATGGCGTTGTTACGGTACACGGGAATGGCTCTAAATTTACTCTCAGTTCAAACCTTTACGTCGGCACAAACCTCGACGGCTCGCCAGCTCCCAGCAATAGAGGAACACTGAAAATAACCGACTGCGGATTTGTAAGTGTTGCTGGAACCCTAGTCATGGACGACGGTGAGTTTCTCAAAATGTCATCCGGCGGGATGCTAGCGTTAAACGGTAATGCTTCCTCGCTGAATAATTTTTTGGACCTGATAGACGACGAGGGTGAGATTCGCTATTGGGACGATTCCATCTCAGACTGGGCCGATATTACCGGCGCGATCTACGGCAGGGATTACACCCTTAGCTACCTAACCGAAGGAGATCTCGCTGGATATACGATGTTGACGGTGGATAATTTCGCCACCGAAGTCTCTATAGACATCAAGCCGGGCAGCGATCCCAACAGCATAAATCTTGGCTCAAATGGAAACATTCCTGTCGTGATTTTCAGTACGGACGACTTCGACGCCTCTACCATAGACCCTGCAACCATTATGCTGGCAGATGCCGGAGTCAAGGAACACGGGCAAAATGGTGATCTGAAGTTTTCTTTCAAGGATGTCAACAGTGACGGGCTCGATGACCTTTTCATTCATATAGATACTGAGGGCCTTGTTCTGAGCAATGACGACGTGGAAGCCCAGTTGACGGCCGAAACCTTTGACGGGCTTTCTATCTTTGGCACAGATGCGATCAGGCTTGTAGGTTCATCGCGAGGCGATTTCGACATGGATGGCAAAGTGGACGTGAGCGATCTCGGTGAGTTGGCTGCTCACTATGGGAACAATCACGGCAAGAGATGGCACAACGGTGATGCCGATGGAGACGGCATTGTAGATGTTAGCGACTTGGGCATCCTAGCGTCCCACTATGGCGAAACCGCTCTCGTGGCAAGTGTGCCCGAGCCGTCAACACTTTTCGGCTTGCTGGCATTGTGCCTGGCGGGAACATTGGCCTCGACACGCCGCAAGAGTTACCGCGCACCCCTTCGCGTTTCGCAAAAATTCCGGGCAGGGAACCTATTACATGATGGGAAACGAATCCTTGGGCTGTCCAAACGGGGTTCACCGCATAATATGCCGAAAAACAAACTTTTTAGCGAAAAATATTGACTATACCGGTATATATGATTTATAAGCAGGCAATGATTGGGGGAGGAACACTGCTGGTACGTTAGCGAGGCGCACTTTTAGGGCGCGTAGAACATAAGAAGCGTTGATTCACATTTTTATGGTGCTGTTCCGGCACGACAATTTTTTTCTTTAGTGGGTGAGACTAATGAATAAATTAATCGCTTTGTTCATGGTGGCTGCATTGGCCACAAATGCATCGGCTGTCGATTTATGGACAAATGCAGACCTGGACAATGATTTTACCAATGCTGCCAACTGGACCCCCTCTCCAACGAGTGGTGATGATTTCTTTGTTGTCAAGGATGGTACAAACAAGGCGATCCTTGCCGTCGACTCGCCATGGGTTATCGATGATCTTTACATCGGAGCTTATGGTAACGCCGGCGATTTGGATATCACCGGTGGAACCCATGTCATTAACAATCGTTTTCGTCTTGTCTATGGCAGCACTACCCCCTCCAGCACCTTGAATATTTCAGGATCGGCGAGCGTAACTGCCGGCGTCTCATACACAACGTGGGGTGATACCGATACTACCGGTGACGCAACCGTTAGCATTAGTGACAGCGCCTCAGTCACACTAGACCGCATAACATTGGGGTCTAATGGTTCTGGAACTACCACGGTGACCATGAGCGGCTCGTCGTCTCTCACTCTTACACCGATGGACCCCACCCCGGCTTCTACTACTGGTGTTTTTCGTTTTGGCGACACAACCGGAGGCGTGTACGTTACTGTCAGTGACTCGGCCATCATTACAGCGGAATGCATGGCCTTGGGTTGGCACGATTTTGATGGAATAAGAGTAAATAATAACAGTCCCGGGCTTTTGACGATCAGCGATAGTGCTGAGGTACACCTGACCGGATCCACTTTGGCCGCTTACGGCGACGCTATAGGTGCCCCCTATGATGAATACTTGGAAGACTTCCCGACGATTCTTGCGTATGAAGATATCAACGGTGATGATCTGGGTGGTCGCATCGTAATGGATGGCGGCGTTTTTGACCTCGCTGGTGACCAGGAGGCGTTGATCGAAGCTATGCTTAGGGACACCGGAGATTTAACAGGATCCCTTTTCACAGATGCTTACATCACGAACTCCGACCAGTACAAGGGACTCGTGCCCGTCTACGACGATTACAATACCGGATACACACGTGTAGTCATTTGCTCGGCTGGCGATGCCAACGGCGATGGCTTGGTTAACGCGTCCGACCAGGATGTTCTGGATGCGAACTTCGGCCAGAGTGGTGACCGCATCTGGATGGATGCCGACTTCAATGGCGATAACGCTGTTGATGAGTGCGACCGGGATATCCTGATGAGTAACTATGGCAATTCATACGCTTATTACGTCCCCGAACCTTCAACGCTTGTCGGCTTGCTAGTATTGTGCCTTGCGGGATTATTGGGCTCGACACGCCGCAAGTGCTGATGCTGCCGCCCTCTGCCGAGAACTTCAACAGAACGACGGCGACAAACCGTTCTTCCTGACCTGCCGAACCGCCGGCAAATTACTGGAAGTATCGCACACACACGCCAACCGCTACCGGTAAACCTAAGACTGATTGTGGCCGGGTAGGAAGGGAACAAACAGGCCGGCACCAATCGAGAACCGCACCCATCCGACACATGGACTTTTTGGCAGCAGCGATAGCTCCTTTCGCCCCTCCCCTATTGCGTCACGTGGTAAGGGGAAATCGCAAACCTCTGGCCCACCATTCCCAGGACCGCACAACAAAGCCCGTTCACATCACCGCATAATTCAAGGGCATACACCTGGGAAACCAAGCCGGCAGGGGTGGGGGGGTGCGAATCTCTGGGCCATCAATTACTAGACCGGCCGCCCGTCGTACGCGCATACGCACAGGTTTCGGCATATGGGGGTCGGCTATCCAAATGATTGGTTGTGCCGCAAGCGTCTACCACCTTTCATCTCGGTAAGACTCAGTCTCGTGGGAAATCAAATTTCTCTGACGGTCACTCTCACTCCGCTAAAAACCTGCGGGGGGGTATTTGCCAGCGGAGGTATTGCTTTTTGCCAGGACACTTGGTCTATTCGGCCTTACCGCTTATGATAATGCGCGAGGCAAGGAAAGAATGTTTCTACAATCCATTTAATAACTTCTTGGTTTTGCATATCTTGGAGAAACAAGATGAGTTTGCGCTTTCACGGCAGGAAGAAGCCGCAAGCCTTCACCCTGGTTGAACTGCTGGTGGTGATTGCCATCATCGGCATCTTGATTGCCCTGATGCTGCCTGCCGTGCATGCGACCCGCGAGGCCGCCCGTCGCATGCAGTGTAGCAACAAACTCAAGCAGATCGCCTTGGCGGTGCACAACTACTATTCAACGTATCAAGTGTTTCCAGCAGCCGGCCGCGGTTACGGCATGTGCAACGGCACTCCCGCCAATAACGAAATCAAGAATTCCAACGGGCTGGTTTCACTTCTGCCATATTTGGAACAACAGGCCGTTTACGATCAGTTCAACCATTCGGGGGCGTATTGTAATTTCAAGGCCGGTCGCTACGGCCCCAATACGGGAACGGTCGTGGGCGACGCCGGAACCAACGGCAACGCCGCCGTGTCTGAGATTGTGTTGGACACGTTTATTTGCCCCTCCGACAATAACGGGCCGAAAGAGCGGACGCTTTCAGGCGCGAGTTACGGGCCGGCGCCAGGCTTTACGGCGGCCGCCACGAACTACGACTTCATCACGTACGGGCGTGAGGGTTTCCGCAACTGCAACGACTTCGAGTCGGTGCCACAGAACACAAGGCGCATGTTTGGCGAAGAAAGCGCAACTACCATGGCGCAAGTTCAGGACGGCCTCACGAATACGTTCATGTTGGGCGAGACGACCAAATGGCACGTGAACGGCCGCGCCTTTGCATGGGCCTACCGAGGCCACGTCATGACCGGTATCGATCCGTATTATAGCGAGGTAAACGCGGGCATTAACCTGTGGCACATGCCCTGGGTTCATCCCACATGGCAGAGCCCGCCCTTTGTGCCGGTGGTGGGGCGAGTTCGTACTTGGTGGTCGCCCGCCGCCAGCCTCCATCCCGGCGGATGCCACTTCGCCATGGGCGATGGATCGGTTCGGTTCGTTTCTGAGACGATTGATAAATTGTTGCTCAAATACTCGACATACATGGCGGATGGCGAGTCGACGCAGTGGAGCGATTAGAAACGGTTTCATAACTATCCAGGTATCCACTTGCATTCGCCATCTTGTGGTCAATCCGAAGGATCACCACAAGATATGTAAAACCAAGAAGTTATGAAATGGATTGCAGAAACCGCGGACCAGGGATTAAGGGTAAGCGGAGTTACAGTGGCCGGCGTTTCCTTTCGTTCCCGGCCTCTGATCCCTGGGCCCTGCCCCCAAACTGGAGATAACCAATGATGTTCAAATCCTGGTTTTTCATCGTACTGGGAACAATCGTTTTGACGGGCTGTGGCGATTCGGGACCCAAGTTGGTGCCGGTTGAGGGAACCGTCACGCTCGATGGAAAGCCGTTAGCAAACAAGAGTCTGATGTTCGTGCCGATCGATGGCACATCCGGACATGGCGCGGGAGGTTCTACCGATGCCGGGGGCAAATACACGCTTCAAGCGGTTGTCCCCGGCGCGACAAGAGACCACCCAGGAATTCCCGCGGGACGTTACCGCGTCAACGTTTTTGAACCGCTCATTGCAGGCGGTGTGTCGGTTGAAGAAGATGGAGACGAGCCGGCAGTCGCCATGGGGCCCGGATTTGG
>JAFGTN010000622.1 GCA_016934075.1 Pirellulales bacterium | reverse complement strand
AGCCAGCAGTGGCACCCATAGACAAACTCAAGTCATTTTCAAAACACATTCTAAGATCAAAAAAGGTCGCCGTCGGAATATATTCCGACGGCGACCTTGTTGGTTTTTACCTTAGATCCTTTTTCGGCTTAGGGACCGGAAGGCGGTACGACTCCGATGCGTTCTTCCTCTTCTTCCTGGATGATGATTCGCGGTGTAACCATCATCATCAGGCTTTGCGTTTCGCGGCCGATGGCCACGTTACGGAAGAGTCGGCTGATATAGGGGATCTTGTTGAGCATGGGCGTGCCGAACTCGTTGCGGCCTTCGCTCAGTCGCTTGATACCACCGAGCAGGACCGTGCCGCCGTCCGGTACGCTGACTGTTGTTGTCACGGTCACAAACGAGTAGGTCGGCAACTGTACAGTAGATGCCACAGTGCGTCTGGTTTGGACATCGTTGACCTTGGTGGAATCGTCCGGAGCGACTTGCGGACCTTCTGTCGAAGTATCGGATGTCGACGAGGTTTCACCCGTAAAGCTGAAGGTGTCGACGTCGCCGATGCTGCTGAAGAAAGGTACGACCGTGAGTCGCACGAAGCGTCGATCGGCTGAAACCACCGCCTGCACGGTCAGCGATGTTCCCTCGGAAAGGATCACGATGACCGGCTGCTGGGCGACGGCAAAATCACCCACGACCGGGACAAGGCCCATAACGAACGGCTTTTGCGAGGAGTCGGACACTGTGGCCTGTTGGCCGTTGAATAGAGTGACTTTAGGTGCCTGTAAGACGTTTGTTCGTTTGTCGCCTTGTGCGGCATTGATGAAGAAATATGCTTCGATATCGCTGAGGATGGCGAAGCCCAGTGATGCGCCGGCACTGGCATCGAATCCGCCGAACTGCGGAATGGCCAGGCCGTAGCTGTTTTGCGTGAAGGGGATGTCGAGGTCTGCCGAGAAGATGCCGGGCGCCGACATACCGACGACTACGCTGCGGTCGTGGTCGACGTCGGCCGTGTTACGGGCCGGTTCGAGCGAGGTGGTTTCCCCGTCGGTGGTAGTACCAGTATCTCCGCCGGTGTCACCGGTGTCGCCGTCGGTAGTGGTGTCACCGATGACTCGGCCGAAGACCTGGTAGGCACGGTCGATATCGTCGTCGATATCGAAGTCGAAATCGACACCGATGCGTTCGAAGAAGTTGTCGTTGAGGGTGATGAAGCGGACTTCGATGGTGACTTGCAGGTCTTGCAAGCGTCGAAGTTGCTCGAGCAGGTCGACGATATCTTCGTGGACCTCTTGGGTTTGGCTGACAACCAGCGTGAGGTTGTTCTCATATTGCGAGATCGAACCCTCACCGCCCACATCGGTCCACGATTCGGGAGCGATGGTAGTGGTGATGAGGTCGATCAGGCTGGCGAAGTCGGCTTGAGTTCCGCCGCCCATGCCGCCGGGACCGAATCCCATGGGCATGGTGCCGCCGGAAACACCGAGTGGACCGGCTCCGGGGCCGCCGAGTGGAGACATTCCGGCTTGGGCCAATACGCCGGACGGAACGTTTGCGCCTTGGGGATTGTTGGCACTGAACACACCCAGCGGGGGCGTGCTGCCGCCGAACGTGCCCGAGCCGCCGAATCCGACGCGGCTGACGCCGTCGTTATATGCACCCGACATGCCCATGCGCGAATTGGGCACGAAGTTGGGGATAGGCACGACCAGGTCGGCCACGTTGTACGACTCGATAATCAAATTGCCAGCGCGGTAATCCTCGCTGGTGACTTTAAGGACCTCGTCCTTGATGACGTAGTCGAGGTGCAACGGTTGCAGAATAAGGTGCAAGGCACTTCGCAGGGAAATATCGCGTTTGAGATTAATGGTAATCGGAGTGTCGGTGGAAACGCCCTGTTCCTGCAGTCCTTGGGGATCGAGGAACAAGTTGACCTGCGCCAGTTGGGAAAGTTGATCAAGAACGACACTCAAGGGCGCTCCGTCGAAGCTGGCGGAGACGGGTGTTTTGAGCTTCTGTTCGATTTCGAGTTCGCGTTCGGAGCGAGCCGGTCGATATTTTTCTAAAAGCTTGGCGCGGCGAGAGGAAAGTTCATTCCAATCCTTGGGCATACGGTACGGTATGCGGTCGTCGAAGGGAGTGGACGACTCGTCCACGGACGCTAGTTGATCAAGGAATCCACTTTCTTTGGCGTCGGCCAGAGCTCGGTTGTTCTGGATCCGCCGGATGAATTTTGCGTTGAGCAGGAGTTGCGAGGCAGTGATATTGTCGGGAGCCAGTTCGACAGCCCTTTTGGCGATGATCTCGGCTTCCGCGTACGACTGCTCTTCCATCTTCTGGTTGAATTGCTCGACCAGTTCGCCCAGTTTCTGCTGGACGTCCATCTGGTGTTTCTTATCGCGTTCGATAGCCGCCAGTACTTCGCGGTTGCGGTCGGTGAGTTCTATGCGGGCTCGGTTATCTTCGATGAATTGTTTCATCTCGTTAATGCCGCGGTCGGCGCGCGTAAGCAGCGCGGTGCGCGCGGTGGGTTCCAAGCCTGCTTTTTCGACGGCGGCGCGACTTTCCTCGAGGATCTTCAACCCGGCCACGGGATCGCTTTCGCGGACCTTGGCGGCGCGGTTTTCCTGTCGCATGATATCATTCAGCACCTGCCGGGCCAGGATCTGTTGCTTGGCGGCGGCGTCTTGGGCCATCGTCTGCGTGGGCGCGGCGGGTGTGGTGGCGTTCGGTTGCGAAAGCAGTTGCAAGTGATCCTGCAGGCGTTGGGCCGTGAGCGGATCGAGTTGATTCTGGTAAACCGATGCCTTCCTGAAGAAGTCCATGGCTTTCTTGCCGTCGCCGGCGCGAAGGGCCGCTTCGCCCTGTTGATAGAGCTTCATGCCCAGGCTCGGGACGGCCGCTTGGGGCGTAACTGCCGCCGCATTAGAAGAACCGGGATTTGCGGTGGGGATAGGTTTGGGCGGTGCCGGAACCTGAGTGTTTTGCGCCATCAGGGGCTGATATGCCGCCGGGACGTTACGAGTATTGTCGCTGGCGGGATTGTATAGAGCTTGTGCCGCTTGATGCGAGGCGGGGGAAACTCCGGTGGCCGGCACGGCGACGTTTGCGCTAGCTTGCACTACACCCGAAGCGGCCGCTTTGCGCGCCCTTTGGATGTCGAGCAGTACCAAACCGGGACGATCTTCGCCGGGCGCAAACATGGCTTCGGGGATTTGCAGCCTGGCGGCGGCTTTGGCGAAGTTTTCCGCCTGTGGGATATTTCCGGCATTCAGAGCCGCGCGGGCTTCATGCAGCAGTCTGCTCATTTCCTGCCGCGTGGCGGGCGATGTGGGTGAATTTTCAGCAACGTTGCCCAGTTCCGGTGTGCTGCCGGGTGTTGCGGAAAGTGCGTTATTAACTGCCGTAGCGGTCTGTGGCGAGCCAGCTTGACGTCGGGCTTTGGCTATTCGATCAAGAAGAAGTTGCGGATTGGTTTCCACGGGGCTGAAACTAACACGCTGGGCTGCGGCCTGATTGGCAAGCCGTTCGGCTTCGTCGAAATCTTTCCACTTCAACAGGGCGTCGGCCTGTTCCATCATCAGTCGTGCCGAGGTTCGCCTGAAGGCTTCGGTGCCCTTGCGCGAAGGTTCCTGGGCTTTCAGGTCGGTATATTTATTGATGGCTGTTTCGACCAGGAATGGCGTATCATCGCTGGGGCCGTAGCTGATACGATATTGTTTTGCCTCCACGATGAACTTGTTTGCCCGTTTTACGTCGCCTAGTGCAAGTGCTCGGCGGGCGTTGAGAATGAGATTATCGCTTTTTTTGCGGTCGGCGGAGACCGAGCCGGTCGTAACGACGGGATTCGTCGTGGCTGAGGGGCCTGCCGCGGCAGCGGCAGGGGGCATGGCCGGGCCGACCTGGGCGTAGCCGGGTTCGCTATCGTTGGATGTGTGTTTTTGGTCTGCTTGGGCCTTGGCAAGCACGGCCGCCGGCGTAGTGGCCGCCGCGCCGATTGGAGGCAGCGGCATTACCTTGGCGGAAGCGTTCTTTGCCGGTTTGGCGTTTGCGGCCTTGAAAGGATCAGAGGCCGGCTTCTTTTCATGGCTCTTCCCGAAGGGGAGCGTGGGGAAGAATTTTGGTCGGCCATTAGTGTTACCTTTAACGGCCGTTTGCTTCCGCGTCAGGTCGCGCCGCAGTTTGGCCGGAGTGTCGCTAATGGGATTGAGCGGATTATAGCGGGCACCTAGAGCTTCGGCTTTCTCGGCCAAACTCTCGGCTACATCCAACCGCCCTTCGGACATCGCTTGCCGAGCGCGCCTAAGCAATTCGTCCGAACGGCTCCGTTTTTCCGTTTCGGACAAGTTTTTGTCCGCCGATACTTGCATGGTGGCAACTGAGCCGAGGACTGTCTCGGTGGCAAATGACAACGGTCCCGCGCTTGCGGATGCTACTTGCAAACATCCCCACAAGACAATCAGACCGATTAAGGTTCGAGCGGTCGTTTTCAAAACGATTCTCCTCTTCGTTCGAGACTCGCAGGTTCCCGCTACGATTGGCGGCCCTCCGGTTGGCTTGTTCGCACCGGAAATGTACGCGTGCTTTTTGATTTCAATTCTCTTCCTCTTGAAATAGCTTTGCATGCGTGACGCCGGCGGAACTATTGCCAGCCAAGTGCCAATCGCAATTGGTTTTTTTCATGGATTTTCAGTAATTCTTTAGAAGAGAGCGGGATAAATACCGTCATGGCTCGAACCGGTCAAGGTCACTTCAGACGAAAAAAAGCATTTGCCGCATGTTTCTGCGAGAACACCTTCGAAAGAGGGGGCACCGACGCCGTTATTTATTGGTTAAAAATAAGTGTCTGGGTAAAGGGGGAGAGACGGGATGCATTTCAGCGGTGTGAGAAGCGAATACTGTCGGTGTCTAATAATTTGCGGTTTAGGCTTCCAGCCTGCCCAGTGCAGCCAAGATGGCCCTACAACAAATCGCCAAGTTATTCATCAGTTACCACTGAGCAATCTAAAAAGGCCGCGCCGTTTAAAAAACGACGCGGCCTTATTGAAATTGACGTGAAAAACTCGAAAAAATTGCCTATGGACCGCCAGGCATGCCCATGCCGGGCCCCATCATGCCGGGTCCCATCATGCCGGGCATTCCCATACCTTCTTCCATCATGCCCGGACCCATGTCATCCATCATTCCCGGTCCCATGCCTCTAAAATCAGTTTTGGATTTGGATGGGTATGTTTGTTCTTTAATCTCGTCGAAATCACTGACGTCGTTTCGTACCACCAGGTTACCGTCAGGATCCAGCAGCAGGATCTCACCGGGCCCCGAAAGACGGTTTTTGCCGGGTAGTTTTTCGCCACCTCGCAGGTCCAGCACCAGGCATTCGGTTTTGAAATCAACTTTTTTGGGCAACGGCTGCCTCATTCCATAGCCCGGACCGCCCATCATTCCTCCACCGGGCATCCCTCCGAGCATTTCTTCTCCTTCACCGCCGTTTCGACCTTTTTTGGTGGTACGTCCGGTTTTTTTCTTTTTGTCTCTGGCTTTTTTCTTCGCGGCTGCCCTCCCGCCTCTACCTTCCATTCCCATGCCGGGCCCCATCATACCGCCTTCCATGCCCATACCTCCTTCCATGCCCATGCCGCCTTCCATGCCCATACCCGGTCCGCCCATCATTCCTCTCCCAAACTGGTCAGTGGTTTGCTTGGGCTTGACTTCATGGTTGAGGAAGTTTGCTACCGTGCCGCGGCGGATGTCTTCGATATTATCGGAAACTTCGATGCCGTTTTTCATGTCCCAATGAACGGCCATAATTTTGGCTTTTGGCTCGGATCTTTTGGATGGAATCACCTCAGCCAGCAGCACCTGGTCGTCGCGGGGAACGGAAACCACCTTGGACGGTTCGCTCCAATCCGACCTAATGTACTTTTTCCACTCTTTCCTATCGCGTTCCTTGTCCGCCCTGACGATTTCCGCCAGTTCGGGAATCAGAAACCGCGCTTCCGCATCGTAGTTGGGATTGTAAAACGCAATTCGTACACGATAGCGATACTGTTTGCCTGGTTCTACATTGAAATCTATGAAGCGGAAGAGGATGTATGGTGAAATCTCTTCTACGATCATGCCACGACGTCCCATGACGCCTTGAGCGTATGGTCCGCCTTCCATTCCCATTCCGGGGCCTCCCATTCCAGGCCCCATCATACCGCCTTCCATTTCCATGCCCATGCCCATCCCCATTCCCATTCCCATACCTCTACCCATGCCTCGGCGCATTCCCGCACCAGGATCGTCTTCATCGAACTCTTCTTTTTTTTCATCTTTCTTTTCTTGGCGCAGCTTTTCGAGTTTAGCTTGCATGTTTTCGTAAGTGAGTAGAGGAATTTCGGGAGGGTGGGCAATCTCCTCGTTCCAATTACGACCGATGAGCGTGGGCAGCGGGAAGGTCAGAGTGGGATAACCGAAATAGCTTGGATATTGGGTGAAATTTCTGGCAATAAGCGAGTTGGCACCGCCAATTGCTTGAGAATTTCCGCATTTGAGCCTTTCCTCGCTGAGTTTTTTATAGGGTTGTTCCCATTGCAGGTTCTCTTCACTTTCTGAATCGGTTACCTCGGCCCGCTCAACCCAGAATCCATAGTATGCCGGCATGCGGTCCGTTTTAGGATTTTCCCAGACCACGTCCGCGAAGCATTCTTGATAGGCTTCAATCTGTTTTTTCAGATTCACCAATCCGGTGAGCATCACCCAGCGTTTGCCCAGGGGTTCGATTTCTTCGTCCGTGCGCGCACCACGGCCGCCCATGCCCATGCCGCCCATTGGTCTAAGCATTCCTCCCGGTCCTCCGAAGACGCCCACGCCGGGCTTGCCCCGCAGGGATTCCACGGTATAGAGTTTGGGCATTCCGCGTTTGGTTTTCGGTTTGAAAATCGGCGGATTAAAGGGAATTGCGGTGGCGTACGGTTCCTCACTTATATCGCCGCTGATGCGCTCGATGATCTCGAGCGATGTTTCCTCATCCTTGGGAGGTGGTTGCGGTACGGTGCGATTCATAGCCGCGATGGCGTCGTCGGCCGCTTTTTTCAGGTCCTGAGGTGTTTTTTCATAACGCTCGCGAGTGAATGAATTGTAGACGAAAAACAGAAAACATAGCACCACGCAGGCAAAAATGGCGCGTTCGCCATACTGAACAAACATGCCCAGGGCGGCCTTTTT
>JAFGTN010000621.1 GCA_016934075.1 Pirellulales bacterium | reverse complement strand
GACCGCGGCGATGTAGCCCCATTCCCGCGGTGTTTTGCCGTCCTTGTGAACAAGCTCGGTCAGAACGTGGCGTTTGCCGCTACGGACGTCGAAGCGATGGCATTTGTTTTCCGCCACCAGGTAAAGATGCTTTTCGTCGAGGGTCATGTTGCTGGGATCGAGGAAACCGCCCACCCGCAACGAATTCGGCGTTTCCGCCTGCCAATTGATCGTTCCGTTGTAGGCGTCGACGGCGTAAATAATATCATTGCCGGGTATGAATAGTCGCCCGTCCTTGTAGAGCGGGGGCACGTTGCGGAAATGCCGGTCGACCATGCGGTTGGGTCCGGGGCGTCCGAACCATTGCACCTTAAGGTCGCTACCTATCAGTTTGTCGTTACTACAGGCCGTATTGGACGCGTCGGCAAAGGTATGTGTCCATTGGCCGCTACCCGGCAAGGCCCCTCGGGTAGCTTGTCCGAAAAGTGTATTGCCGACCTTGGAAATCCGCCAGTCGTCGAACTGGTTCCGCCCCCATAATTCGAGCGTCTTTTGCGAGGTGGAAGGATTATCCTTACCCATTGTCAGCACAATTCGACCGCCATAAGGCCGTAAAACCCGGGCAACTTCGGCCGCCGACGGCAGTTCATGCTTTGCGTCGATGTCGCCGTTAGTAATCAAATTGGCAAAGCAATTCGGCAGAGGCAAGCTATCCAGCGGTGCCCGGATGAAGGCCACGCGCACACCCTGCAAACCGGCACGGTCGAAAGCACGGCGCGCAGCCGCCACCCGCTCGGTATCGGGCTCGACACACACAATTTTCAGCTTGCTTTGTCGGGCCAGTTCATACACCAACCGCCCGTCTCCGTATCCCAGCACCAGGCAATAGCCCAATTCGGCGGGCAAATCCCGCAGGATCTTTTTGGCGACCTCTTCATGCAGTTTGTTATCATCCGCTTTGGGGAATGGGCTCCCGCCAGTGGTGGTCCGTACGACACTTTCCTCAGAAGCCGGTGTTTTGGTAAAACAGTGGATGGCTCCACGATCGGTGGTGGCCAGCAAGCGCTCGCCGGCAATAGCCAGTCCGTTGATGTTACCATTGGATTTCGACTGCCATAGTTGTTCGCCTTTGTTGGTATCGACGGCAATGATTTTGCTCGGTCCGCCAAGATAAAGTGTCTTGCCGCTGAGGATCATGGCGCCGGGGCAATCGCAGGGTTTCTTCCAGAGGGTGCACTTAGCGAGTTGGTGGAATATCGCGATGTTTTGCTTCTGGATATCCTTGAGTTCCGCGGTGATTTTATTTGCGACGTCGGCGTTGTCTTTCTCTTTTTTCAGTTGTTTTTCGAGAGACTCTTTCTTCTTATTGAGGGCATTTCGCTGTCGCGAAAGCTTCAGATATTCCGCCCGGTTGAGAGCCGTGAGCGATTTTTCGGATAGCATATAGGCCATGGGACCATCGACTATCATCACCAGTCCACGAAAACTGGCTATCGATTCTGAAGTCTTGGCGTCGGCGAAGTGTATTTCCTTGTCGCGCACGCCGGGACCGCAAGCCACGCAATCGTCGGTGACCAGCGCGAAGGTGCCGCCGGGGCCGGGCAACTTGCCGACCTGCTTGCCGTCGGCCAGATTGAATAGAGCCGGGTTTGTACGACCGGTGGGTATATACAGCCGCTCCTGCGAGGCCAGCATATACCCTTGCGTGGAAACATCGATCCGTTTCTTCCATTTGGCTTGTCCCGTTTCGGCATCGAAGGCAGCCAGGTAGACGCCTTCTTTGGGAAACAGGCCGGCAGACGCGTAAACCATGCCGTCGAGGGCAACAACAGACGAACGAACCGGCCAGGCTGAAATCACACGCCCGTTGCCCGGCAACATTCGCCGCGGGCCGTGAACCGGTTGCCGCCAGAGAAGTCGACCGTCGGCGGCCGAAAGGCAATAGATGTATCCGTCGTCCGAGCCGACATACAACTTGCCACCGGCGATAGTTGGCGCAAGTCGTATCGGTCCGCCGGTTATGAATGTCCAACGTAACTTGCCCGACGTTGCGTCAAGTGCATAGACCTTGTCGTCGGCCGAAGATCCAAAGTAAACCATGTTGCCGGCGACCACCGTTTGAAAAGCCCTATCGAAGGCAAGCACGGCGCGCAGGTCGCGAAGATTGTGGGCCACGTCTCCCGTTGCCGGCGCGGGCCAGGCTGGGCGGGGAGAGTGGGGCGAGTGGAATGTCCATGCGCGATAAAGCGGCATGGACAAAGTTTCCTTTGCGATGCCGCTACGTTGGACATCGGCCTGATAAGTCGGCCAATCGGCCGCCAGAAAGATGGGGATCATCAGCAATAGTAGGCATCGCATTCTCGAATATCCTTGCTTGTAGGGATGTTTCAGTGATTGGTGCGTTGCTTCCATTTTATCCGTCCGGACGTTCGTGGGAAAGGACGGCATTAATCCCGTGACGTACGGGTTATATGGATGGAAAACTCGGGGGGCGGTAGCGGCCAAAAAGGGTTGGGACGAGTGTTATGCCGGCTGTATTTGTCGTTTATGAGTAGCAGATATCCAACACATTTCGCTTATGCTTCGGGTATAGAATTGCAAAGGGGAACAACTCGATGTATTATGTGCTTGCCCACGATCTACGGACTTCTTCCCACCTTTCCATCCAACTAAAAATTGATAGCCCCTGGAAAAACACGATGATTATGATGAAACAAAGTATGTTCTGCAACCTTGCGTTTTTCGGCGTTGTTTTGTCCTCATCCGCGGTCATTGCGGCCGAGATCACCGTAGAAGGCGACGTCGCTCGCTTGAAGGCCGGTGTATTGACGCGCGAGATCGAATTGAGCAAGAACAGCCTGCGGACGACCGGCATCGCCGTCGACGGCAAGCAATTACTGGCTCGTACGGCGCGTGAATTCGTCTTACGAGTGCGTCGGGCAAGCCCCAACGCCTGCCCCGTGGGCCTCAAACCGGGCGAAGGCGAGGCGCTCGATTCAGTGCTTACGTTCCGAAAAAACTACAAAGAAGATCCCGCGCGCTGGGAAGATAATCGCCCCGGCGCAGTGCGCTGGGTCGAGCCGCTTGAGATCAGCTCCGATAACTGGTCCAAACTGGCCGGCAAGCCGCGGTGTAAAGTTGATGAGCCGAAGACGGGCGTGCAGCGTCTTGATGTCGCGGTCGAGTTGACTGACAAGTCATCCTTCGGCAAACTCACGGTAACGCTCTGCTATGAGGTCTATGCCGGGCATCCGGTCATTCGTAAATGGGTCGAAATCAAAAACACGGGCGACCGCTGGCTGATGCTCGACCAGATGACAATCGACGACCTGCATTTGGGCGAAGCTTTTCTGAATGCCGTTCCGTTAACTCCTCATGAACGCGGCGCGGAATCGAGCATCATTGCCTTTGGTAATACAGATCAATCCATGGGAGTCATCGCCGGCAGCGAAGTGCCCTCGGCCCTGCGCACCATCGGCAAAGACGGATCGCTGGGTTACCGGGAAAAATGGTTCGAATGGGTGATCGGTCCGGGCGAGACTTTTGTTTCGGAACCGGTATTCCTCTATGCCTATTGCGGTCCGGTTCAAAAGACGATTTCCGCCCGGTCGACCCCGCTGGATCGCGCCGTGGAAGGCCATTACATGGCCTTTTTGCGCGAGCATCTGGGCGTCGGCCCCGACACTAATCCGCTGCATGGGCCGCAATGGATGACGTGGGCCGGGATCTTT
>JAFGTN010000620.1 GCA_016934075.1 Pirellulales bacterium | reverse complement strand
TCACGACCCGAACGATCCATTGCAATCCCCTGCGGTCTCTGCATGGCCGACAGTCGCCGCGATCTTGCCCGTCGTTTCCACCGTATCATGGACGTCACGGCCAAACATTCTAAGGGGCTTTCATGGCGGGGCGTGCTGGTGATAGTGTTGCTGGGATTGCTGTTACTACCCGGTCTGCGGGAATCCGTGGCAGATGAAAAGCCGGCCGCCAAGTCGGTGGCGGCTGGAAAAGCGGATAAGCCCACGGCTGGGGAGATAAAAGAAAAAGAATCGGAGGTATCGAAAAACGTCAAGGGAGAGCAAGGGGTTTGCACATTTACCGGTATGGTTGAAAACGAAGCAGGAAAACCTGTGGAAGGGGCCGATGTGTGGATATGCCGCTCGGAAAGAACAATTTATCCTACGATAAAAGTTGTCGCTCACGCCAAGACCGATTCATCGGGCGAATATCGCATAGAAGTGCCAATCAAAAAACTGGCCGAACTCAATTACTCCAATTGGCTGCATTCAATGGTATATAAATCCGGATATTGCCCGGCCTTTGAAGGTGTTTCATCCCACTTCAACAGATGGCAAATGAACTGGATCAGTCGTGGCTATAGTACGGATTTTTCATCTCAACTAGCCGGGGAAGTGTTTGCCAATGAACAGCCGCTGAAATTATGCCCAACGACCAAGGTGAGCATCAAGATAGTGGGGCCCGACAAAAAGCCCGTTGCGAATGCAAAAGTAATTCACTCTCCCGCTGTAGGCTGGGGCATAGAATGCTGGGACGACGATCTGAGGAAACACTTTGAGAAAGATCTGTCGTCCACCACCGATGCCGACGGCATGGTAACCTTGCGAGTAGCTCCGCGGGACGAAAGCCTCGGCATCACAGTCAAGAGCCATCGTTACGGTCAGCAGAATTTTCGTTGGAGGAATCAATCTCCACCGTTGACGATTAATCTGCAACCGACGGGCAGCCTTGTGGGCCGCCTGGTTGCCGACGACGCCAAGGTGGTAGCAGGGCGAAAGTTAAGATTTTCCGCACGAGTGTCAAAAAGGGATCCGTACGGACAGGAAACTCCCAACGGTTCCGATGTGGTGATAACCGACGATAAAGGCCGATTTCGCGTCCCCGCGATAATAGAGGGTAGATTGAGCATTCATGCAAATGATTTCGAGCCGCTTGGATCGCCTTACCACGCGATTATTCCAGATGACATATATATTGCCGCTGGCCAGACGACCGACATAGAAATCCCATTGAAAAAGGCGACCGAGGTTACCGGCAAAGTCGTTGATCAAAGCTCAGGCAAACCGATGGCAGGAATGAAGATTGATGTTCAGCAAGAGGTGTTCAACCGACAAGGGATATATAACCACAAAACAATTACGACCGACGCCAAGGGACAATATCGTATTTTTCTTCTGCCCGGTGAGGCCACCTTTGAAAGCCGCTTGAAACAGTACTATACATCTCCAGGCATTCACAGGTCGATGGGTTTCACAAAACGTTTGACAATCCCTGAGGGACGCTCAACCTATGAACTGCCCCTTTTCAAAATCATCAGAGGCGTTACGCTTCGGGGCAAAGTGTTCGAAGAATCGGGAATACCCATTGCGAATGTACTTATAAATGCAACTTCACAGATGCAAAACGGCTCGGATGCCAATGCTCCCTACACCCTTCCACACGCCGTCTCGGACGAAAATGGTAACTTTACATTGGAAGAAATCGATTCGTCCTTGACGCTATCGGTCGCGGCAAAGACTTCTACTCTCGTATCAGTGCCGCAAAAGGTTGAAGCCGATTCGGGTAAGCTTATCGAGATTATTATCCCGAAAGAAAAATTTGTTTCCCTCAGCGGGCGGGTAGTCGACGGCAACGGCAAGCCGGTCGCTGGAGTAAAATACAATATTCTGGCATCCAAACCTTTCAATTTGAACTCTAGTACCGCATACCAAGGCGTAACCGACCAAAAAGGCAAACTGAAGACTCCAAACATTTTCCTGATGGGCAGGGGCTACTTGCTCGAAGTATTGGTTAACGACATAGTGGTGGCCAATAGCAAGGGAATTGCTCCCAAGGTAAACGGTCGCCACACCTTCGGTGATGTCGTGCTCCGCTGGCCGTTACCCGATGGGCAGAAGCCTCGGATAGTTGTCTACAAGCGGCTGGTCGGCCAGGTTGTCGATCGTCATGGGCAGCCAGTACCGGAAGCGAAGATCGTCGTTTGGCATAGCGGGTATCGGCTGCAGACGCGCGGTGATCGTGATGGGCGATTTCACGCGCCCAATCTCGAACATGTACAGGGTGTACCGGTGAATGGTGCGTTCGTTACCGTCGAGGCCGAGGATTTTCGCTTCCATGGCGATCTCATTCGGCCGGGCGACGAGCCCGTCACGGTAGTGCTCACGCGGACGAACGAGATTCCAAACATGCGAGCACAAGGCGTTGATACGAAAGAAACGCCGGAAAAGGTTCTGGCCGCCGTTCGGAAGTGGGAAAAGTCGGACGTGGCTCGAGGCGGTTTGGATAAGGATGCCACCTCACCAGCTCCGAAAGATACACGGACCGAGCTTATGAAAAAGTACCGCGAGAAACTGCAAGCATGCTGTAAAACGGTCGCTGCCGATCTGGCACGTGCCCGGCGCATGGCGGAAAGTATCGATGATGTTTCGCTTCGCGCGTACGCGCTGGGCCTGATGGCGGGTGAACTGGCCGTTAGCGACCGCTCGGGGGCCAGAAAATTGCTCGACGAATCCTACGCGATGCTCGACCAGATAGCCGAGCGGGAAGCGTCGGGTTCGCCGAACTCCTGGTCGCCCGTCACCATCGGTGCGGCCCTGCTGCCGGCCGTCGAAAAAATTGATCCGGAACTCGTGCCCGAGTATCTTTGGCGGGCTTTGTCTTGCCGGACGAATATTAAGGTTGGCGGCGGACCACGGGACACGCTGGGTCGCCGCAACGGTCGCCTGGAACTAGCCGATCCACTGCTGGCGATTCTGCTTGCCGACTATGACGGCGACCTTGCCCGGCGGATTTTCGTGCCGCCCGACGACCAGTCGGTTGTTACGCGCGGTGGCCGCTTCCCACGGTATTTCTTCGCTGCTACCGCAGTTCTCGATCCCCAGGCCGGCTTGAAATCTCTCGATGCTATTCCCCAAAGCACCGAAGAGATGAAAGTCCAAAAACGGCAGGCATGGCGGGATTTTATCACCCTGCTGAACAGCGACCGCCAAGTGCGCCGGACTTGGGTGCTGGAAAAACTTCGGCTATGCGATTGTGCGGAGCCGGATTCCAACCGGTAAAGCACACCTGTTACAAGCTTGTTACAATATCCCGGCCGTGGTCTGCTATAATGTGGTCGGTTCGTCGTGAATCTTAAGCGGTGAACCGACTTCGTCTTTTGGGATGGACGACTATCAACATCTTAGGCAAAAAACAGCAAAAAGGAGAGGATCATGAAGTGCAAGTCGAGAGGAATGTTATTGGGACGATGCTTTGCGGTAATAGCCATGATGGCGATTGCAGTTGTTGCACAAGCGTCTGAGCCGGAAGACTTGGGGGTGCGGATCAAGCGAGTTGCTCTGTTCAAGAACGGGCTGGGGTACTTTACTTCGTCGGCCACGGTGGCGAGCGAGGCCAAGGCTTTTCGGCTGGGACAACTGCCCGTGCCTTCGCTGGGTACGTTTTGGGTGAGTTATCCGCGTGAAATGAAGGTTCGCGCGCTGGTTACCAGTCTGGACGACGTGGTGGAAAAAGAGCCGGCTCAGAATGTGGCTCAGCTTCTTGCGGCTAATCCGGGCAGAAAGGTAACACTGTGGACCAATTCGAAGGACATGCCCGCCGTGACGGGCACGATTCTCAAGGTCACACCCAAGGCTAAGCAGCCCGAGCCGCCCAGCCCGTACCGCATGGATGTCCGCCGCGCGGATACGCGCCGCTACCATCCGTATCAGCCCGACCCGCTGATCGTCGTCAAGACTGAAGCCGGCACGGTGGCCGTTAATGCAAATTCGGTCATACGGGCCGACTTCACAGGCGATGACGTGAATACGGCCGTATCGATCGAGTTGAAGCAACCGCGGATTCGCATGGAGCTGGACGCGGCGGCCAAGGGGCAAACGGTGGATGTAAGCTACTTGGCGCGCGGCATCACCTGGTCGCCCAGCTATCGGATCGACATCTCGGACTCCAAGACGGCCCGTTTCAGCGCCAAGGCGCTGGTGGTTAACGAGGCGGCCGACCTGGAGCGGGTACATATCGATCTGGTGACGGGTTTCCCCCACATCCAATTCGCCGAGGTTAACTCGCCGGTGGCGATGAGCCAGAATCTGCAAGAATTTTTCCAAGCGTTGACGGCCGGGCGAAGCGAATCGCAACGTAGAAACTCGCACATGATGCAACAACAGGCCATCATGTCCAATGCAATGGCCTGGGCCGATATGACCAGCCCGCCCATGCCGGGATACTCCACGGCACGGGAAGGCACCGCGGCGGAAGACCTGTTCCTGTACCCGGTAGATAATATCACGCTGGCACGAGGCGAGACGGCTTGCATGCCGCTCTTTCAGGCCGATGTGCCCTACAAGCACATATACACCTGGAAGATCCCCGACATGCTGGACGAGGACGAAAGATACTCGCGAAACCGCAATCGCGAGGGCGACGAAGGACGGCTGGCTGACGAGGTCTGGCACTGTTGCCGGCTCGTGAACGACATGAAGATGCCCTGGACCACTTCCCCGGCCGAATTTATCAAGGACGGCCAGTTCGCGGGCCAGGACACTTGTTACTACACGGCACCGGGCGCCGAAACCACCATCCGCATCAATCGGGCCATGAATGTGCTGGCCGAATCGGTCGAGTTCGAGGTAGAACGAAAACGAAATGCCGGACATTTCTACGGCTACAACTATGACCTGGTCACGGTCAAAGGCGAGTTGCGGCTGCATAACCGATCGGGTAAGAACGTCGATATAGAGATAAAGAAGAATTTCTCGGGCGTCCTGCAGGGCAGCAAACCCGTAGCCAAGGACGTGCCCACGGCCAAGGGCCTGAAACGGGTGAATCCACGTCATGAGCTGGTTTGGAACATGAAATTGGAGCCGGAACAGAAGCAGACGTTGGAGTATCAGTATGAGGTGTATGTGAGGAATTGAACGACGATTTGTGAATTATTGAGGACTAAGGCATAAGAATCTTTTTACAGAAGGACACAGAGATAACAAAGGATTTTGGTTTTATTCCATGGGATATGGTTAATCCCGTCAAATTTTTGGCAACACCTGGTGCGTCGCGGACGCACCCTACTTGGAGAGTGATTCGTTCAGGGCGACGACGGCATTGTAGAGTTTTTCTTTGAGGCCGAAATCGTCGATGTTTTTGGCCCATTCGGTTCGCTCGGCCGTGAAGGCGGCGATGTAGGCCTTGACGCTGGGGGTTTGGGCATTGAGAGTTTTCAGTTGTCAGTTTTCAGTTATCAGAGTGATGACTAAGGACTTCAGACTACAGACGTCAGACGTCAGACTTCAGACTTCAGTTTTCAGTTTTCAGATTTGATCATTGAACATTGGTCATTGATCATTTTTCGGCGGTAATTTCCAAGGCCAGATCCTTAATCTCTTTCAATGCCAGCTTGCCGGTACCCAGCACGGGGATTTCATCCACCTGGCGGAAGGCGTCGGGCGAGGGAACCCAGATTGCCGGCAGGCCGGCCTCTCTGAGTTTTTGGCAGATTTCGACCGGTTGGCATGGCAGGTTGGTATAGAGCACGATCAGCCGTTCACCCTTGCCCGGATCGGGAACGGAAGTTACGGCGATACTCAGTTCGTCGGCGTCCAGCCCCATGGCATCGACGATGGCCTCTTCCACGCCGATGTGCGGGACCATCTCGCCGCCGATTTTCGAGAAACGGCTGATGCGTCCGGTGATGAATATGAAGCCGTCGTCGTCTATCTTGGCCATATCGCCGGTCACATACCATCCGTCACGGATAACCTCGGCGGTCAGTTCAGGTTTATGCAAATAGCCCTTCATCACATTGGGTCCGGTAACCAGCAACATGCCGGCGCGGTTCGTACCGAGATCTTCATCGGTGTCAAGATCAACGATCTTGGCCGAGATGCCGTTGAACGTCTGTCCGATGGAGCCCTCGCGAGAAGCGACCTGGCCGGCTTGCGGTACGCGTTCGGGCGGAATGTTGCAGCAAACGGTGGGCGACAGCTCGGTGGTGCCATAGCCTTCCAGGGGCCTCGTGCCGAATTTCTCCTCGAAGGCGTCAGCAACATCTCGGGGCAGTTTTTCGGCGCCGGTAATCACCACCTCCAGCGACGCGAAATCCTTCCTTTCGATGCGGCGGATG
>JAFGTN010000619.1 GCA_016934075.1 Pirellulales bacterium | reverse complement strand
TCGACCAACGCTTGGTCATCGGGCCGATGTCGAAGATTCCCGGCCAGAGTATCTTCAGCCGCATCGAGCGTGCCCAGCATGGCCTGACACTCGGGATCACCGTCGATCATCTCGGCCACCCGCTCCGACTCGGCGTCGGAGAGCTTTCCCAAAGCGTATGCGGTCAGCAGTTCGCGGTCGGGACGGTTTTGTTGAGGCTGTTCGCTGGACATATTGGGAATCTCCGTTGAGTTGGTTCCTATTATACATACTGTTACACTAACCCGAAGCGCAAGCGAGGGGCGATAGACGTGCAAGCAAAATGATAAACGCCCCTCGCTTGCGCTTCGGATTAGTGTGGTAGAAAGCAATGGCCTTCTATAAGAACTAACGCACGGATCTGACACGTCTTTACGTAGTTTGACGCAAGTAGATGTTATGGCAGGCGTTACGTCGGGTGCCACTGGCTGCTTGCCAGCCAGTGTATTCGGGCGTTTTACTTCAGCACTGTCTGGCAAGCAGCCAGTGACACCTATTTTCAGGGGCCGGTGAAACATGTAGGACGGGATGAAACCCTGCATTTACAAAGGCTGACAATCTCGCCGCCGAATTATAACCCGGACTATGAACCTCAGATTTGGCAGATATTCTACGGGCCGGTCAGGCCGTCGAGTTCCTGGCGCAAACGACGCAGCACGCGGGATTTTGCCTTATAGACAGCCGCCACGCTCATGCCCAGATCTTCGGCAACGTTCGCCGGCGCGTGGGCGTCGACGGTCGTACGCCAAAAAGCCTCCCAGGTGCGGTTTTCGAACTCGGCGCGGACGAGTTGCAAGCCACGACGCGAGAGCATCCTGTCGGTTTGTTCGAGTTCCGAATTATCAATGAGATCCGGAGATTCGTGGTCGGGCATTTCGAGAAACTGCTGCTGAGCTACCGTGCCGCCTGCCGCGCGGGGACGATCTTTTTGCCGCCGATAGTGGTCGTGGATTTTGTTGCGGGCGATAGTCGCCAGCCAGGCGGTGAAACTGTCGCCGGCGCGGTCGCGACGAAAATCATCCACGCATCGGGCCACGGCGGCGAACACCTCCTGTACCACATCGGCCGAATCGGCCGGCCCCAGACCGGCGCGACGGCACCATCCGTAGACGCTCGGCCCGTAAAGATCAACCAACCGTTCCCAAGCCTCCGGCCGTTTTGCGCGTACACGCTGGAGCAATGTCGATGAGATCGACGAGCCGGAACCGTTATTGGAGCAAGGTTTTGGCGGCGTAGAGCTATTCACTATGCATACCGGATTAGTGTGACCGCCGGGTTGCGACCCAGCCTACGTTACTATGTCCAGTTGTTATGTATAATAGCAAGCCCTGCGGACGTCAATACACAATCTTACGGCTTTAGTGGAACCGGTTCGTGTTTGATATCCAATGGCGTGGTGACCGTCCAAAGCCTGAATCCCCGCGGGCGTTTGTCGAAGTTCACGCTGGTAGTCTCGCCATTGACCAGTTGGATGCCCTTATGTCTCTTGACGATAGTCTTGTGCGTGTGCCCCGCCAGCAGCGCAACCACCCCGTTATTTTCGTACAGTGCCAGCAATTCTTTCCTTTTATCCAAGGGCAAATTGAAATACTGGTCTTTTTCTTCTATCGTTTTTACAAACAGCGGATAGTGTGCGGCGATAAAAACGGGCGAACCTTTTTTCTTTGCTTCTTTCAACGTTCTCTTAATCCAGGCATCGTGCTTTTCTGATTCGCCTTCCAGCGGCGACTTCCAAAGCGATGTGTTGGCAATCAGAAAAGTGTAGCCTTTGTGTTCAAAGGAGTAGTAGTCCTTACCTATGGCCTGGCGGTATCGCCGCAGAGAAGCTGCTGTCGGCTTACCGCCGACATCGTGGTTGCCCGGGGCACAATAACAAGGCACGGCCAGTTTGCCGATAATTTTTTTGAACTCGGCGACGGATTTATCGTCGAAATCATGAACCAGATCGCCACAGATGACCACAAAATCGGACTTTGTTGCATTGATTTGTTTGACGGCCTGCCTGAGCGATTGTACATCTCGTTGAAATGCTTTCTTTTTATCTACCACCTGCTTGCTACTACTCATGCCCAATTGCGTATCGCAGAGTTGCACAAATCTGAAGGCTTCTGTCTTGGGGGGCTCGGCATCGGATATTCTGGCGAGGAAAACGCTTATTGATGCAGCAAGAACGGCGAACAGGAAAGTACGGCGATTGAGTTGCTTGAAACGCATTTTGATTTTCTCGAGTTGGGCGATACTACAAACAACGAGCTACGGCAGCGACTCCTCGGACTTCTTTCGCGTATAAGTCGGCGGACCAATAAGATCTTCAATCTCGCTTTCTTCCAGCGTCTCGTCCTTCTCCAAGGCCTCGGCCAACAAGTCTAGTTTTTCGCGGTAAAGTTTCAATTTCTCTTCGGCTTCGCTCTCGGCTTCGCGGAGGATGCGGGCGATTTCACTGTCGATAATCTGAGCCGTGTGTTCGCTGAAATGATGTGACTCGGCCATATCCTTGCCCAAGAACGGTTGGGCCTCGCCCACATGGAAATTGACGGGACCGATCTTATCGCTCATGCCCCATTGCGTGACCATGCGACGGGCCAGATCGGTGGCCTGCTTGAGATCGCTTTCGCCGCCAGCGGTGACCTCGTCGAAAATCAGCTTTTCGGCCGCGCGGCCGCCCATGTCTACTGTGAGCCTGGTTTTCAGTTCGGTCTCGTTGATGCTGACTCTATCTTCCTCGGGCAGGATCTGCGTGACGCCCAGCGCGCGGCCACGGGGGATGATGGTCACCTTGTGAACGCGGTTGCTGCCGTCCGAGAACCAACCCAGCAGGGCATGCCCGGCCTCATGATAGGCG
>JAFGTN010000618.1 GCA_016934075.1 Pirellulales bacterium | reverse complement strand
TGGGCCTTCGAGTACGCCAACGATTTCTATCCCGACTCCGACGACACGGCCATGGCCTTGATGGCTTTGCAAGTGCAGTTCGAAGATCGCGAAGTATCGACCGAAGCACTACCTCCCGACCTGCGATTGGTCGAAGAGGATTCGCTGGGACAAGTCGATCTCCAAACCGACAACCGCATCCAGCGATCGGCCGCCGCGATACAGCGGGGATTGGATTGGCTGCTTGCCATGCAGAACGACGACGGCGGATGGGGAGCATTCGACCGTAATAACAACCGCGAATTCCTCTGCTACGTGCCCTTTGCCGACCACAACGCCATGATAGATCCAAGCACGCCCGACCTCACAGGACATGTGCTAAGCGCGTTGGGCCAGCTAGGTCATCGTGTAGGCGACGCCGCGGTTGATCGTGCAGTCGACTACCTTCGCGGCAACCAGGAGGCCAACGGTAGTTGGTTCGGCCGTTGGGGAGTCAACTACATTTACGGTACTGGCGAGGCGATGGCCGGCATGGGGGCCGTAGGGGTCGGACCCGACGATCCGGCAATGCGCCGCGGCGTCAACTGGCTTTTGTCCGCCCAACAAACCTGCGGCGGCTGGGGCGAGTCGGCTGACAGCTACAATAAAAGCGGCCGACCGGGGCATGGCAATCCTACACCCTCGCAAACCGCTCGGGCACTGATCGGGCTCTTGTCGGCAGGGCTCGAACACCATCCGGCTGTAACTCGAGGGATCCAATATTTGGTCGACACCCAAGCGGCCGACGGATCTTGGGAAGAAACGGAATTCACCGGCACCGGCTTCCCCAAGGTTTTTTATCTCCGCTACCATTACTACCGCATCTACTTCCCGCTACTAGCGCTCTCGCGTTGGGCGATAAGCGCCGCCGCATCGTCGGCCGAGGTGCAGGCGCCACCGCTTAGAGTGATCTCGATTGAAGAGGAAGATGTTGAACAATACGCGGTGGTGGGGTGATGAGGACAAACAAGCCAGAAATTCTAACCCGAAGCGCAAGCGAAGGGGGAGGTAACGGTAAACGTCGCGCCCCCTTCGCTTGCGCTTCGGGTTAGTGAATCCGGCTACAGATCAATGCCTATACCATTCAGATCATAGCCCCCCGGACCCACACACCATGCGTTTTCCATTCTCGCTTACACGATCGATGACCGGCTATCTCTTGAAGCAGAAGTTATCCGGTCGGCGACATTTTCCCATGGTGCTGATGCTCGAACCGTTGCATGCTTGCAATCTGAGTTGCAGCGGCTGCGGGCGGATTCGTGAATATGCCCAGTGGGCAAAGAATCGTTTGACGGTCGACCAGTGCCTTGCAGCCGTCGATGAGTGTGGCGCGCCCATAGTCAGTATTTGCGGCGGCGAGCCGTTGATCTATCCACACATCCAGGAGCTGGTCGAGGCGATACTCGCGCGTCGTAAGCACATCTACCTTTGTACTAACGGCGTCGAACTGCAGAAGAAACTCGGGCTTTTCAAGCCCAGCAATCGCCTGTTCATCAACGTGCACGTCGACGGCATGGAGCAAACGCACGACGCTATCGTGCAACGTGAGGGCGTATTTACCAAGGCGGTCGACGGCATCAAGGCCGCCAAAGCCGCCGGTTTTATGGTTTGCACCAATTCGACAGTATATCGCGAAACCGACATTCACGAGATTGCCGTACTCTTCGAGTACCTTTCGCAGTTCGACGTCGATGGATTCATGCTCTCGCCCGCCTATGGCTACGAGGCCGTTTGCAAAAATGATCCGCAAGGCGGCAGCGAGATTTTTATGACCCGTGACGAAATACACGCCCGCTTCCGCCAGGCCCGCGAACTGCTCTCGCAGTATCGCCTGGTAACCTCGCCGGTGTATTTCGATTTCCTCTGCGGTCGACGCAATCTGACTTGTGCCGCCTGGGCAAATCCAACTTACAATGTCCGCGGCTGGAAGGGCCCCTGCTATCTTGTCACCGACGAACACTACCCCAGCTATCAACAACTCGTTGACGCCACAGACTGGAACACCCTGGGCCCGGGCAACGATCCTCGCTGCGAACATTGCCTGGTGCATTGCGGTTTCGAACCGGCTGCCGTCTTCGCGGCCAACCGCCACCTGGGCGACATGCTGAAAATGGCCATCTGGCAAATGACGTAGCAATCTGCAATAATCTGTGGCAAGCCCTGCTTGGACGTGAAAGAACCGTAGGCCGGGTTACAACCCGGCTATTTCATGTCCACTGGTTCTATTGTTGCCGGATCTTGACCCGTCCTACGGAAAAAACAGACCATTTACCCGTCGGACATTAGAGGAGCGATCTCCATGGATCTTTTCGAAGCCATTTCAAAACGTTACAGCTACCGTGGTGATTTCACCGACGCGCCCGTTCCAAGGGAAGATCTGAAAAAGATTGTTCAGGCTGGCATACAAGCGCCTTCGGCCTGCAACCAGCAGGTCACCTCATTCGTGATCGTCGACGATGCCGACCTGCTGACCGAAATCGCACAAATCGTGGGCCGCCCGGTCTGTAAAACGGCCAAAGCCATGATCGTCTGCATCGCCGACCCACGGCCGGTTT
>JAFGTN010000617.1 GCA_016934075.1 Pirellulales bacterium | reverse complement strand
CGATGTAAAAGAAACCTTCGCTTCGCAAAGCTTTCTTTTACATGTGCCCTTGACTCGCAATTTTGCAGAAGTCCAGATGGTATTGAATATTATTCCGAGAAGCACCGGATTGTAGCATAGTCGCCCTGGGCGGTTTCACTTGTGTGAAGAGAAGAAAATGACCGACAGCAACGAATCCAAAGTCGTCAAAGATGTATTGCTGACCGACTTCCGCCCGAAATGTCAGTTACGCGTCGAGAGGCACCAGCCTCAAAGGCCGAAGTTTCCGACTATCGACGCTCACAATCACCTCTTCGGCGCAGAGCCGGCCGAGCACATCGTCGAGGTGATGGACCAGGTCGGCGTGGATTTGTGGCTGAACGTGTCGGGCAATGTTACCATGCCGCTGGTTAACAATACCTATACCATTGCCCGACAGGACTTCGAGATTTTCAAGCGGGATTACATCGACCGTTTTCCCGGTCGCTTCGCCGCCTTTACAATGTCGGAGTTCGCCCAGTGGGGCGATCCCGTGTTATTTCAGAACGATTTCGTCAAGCGGTGTCTGGGCGGATTGGAAAAAGACGTCGCGCTTGGAGCGGCCGGCTTGAAGGTAACCAAGGAATTGGGCTTGGCATTTACCGATGCCGACGGTTCCATGGTTCGCGTAGACGACGAGCGGTTGTATCCAATCTGGGATCGCGCCGGGCAATTGGACCTGCCGGTCTTGATACACATTTCCGATCCCACGGCCTTCTTCGATCCCATCGACGCCCAAAACGAGCATTACCAAACATTGCACGAGTTTCCCGGTTGGAGTTTTGTTGGTTCGCATTTCTCCAAAGACGAACTATTGGTCCAACGCAACCGCATGATCGCGGACCACCCAGGTACCACATTTATTTTGCCGCATGTAGCGAATAAAGCGGAGGATCTGGCTTCGGTCGGCCGGTTGCTGGACGAGTACTCGAATATCATCATCGATTTCTCGGCCCGCATCGATGAATTGGGCCGCCAGCCTTACACGGCCCGCAATTTCTTCATCAAGTATCAAGACCGCATCCTTTTCGGCGTCGACATGCCCGTCTCGCCGGAGGTCTATCGCACCTATTTCCAATTGCTGGAAACCCGTGACGAGTGGTTCGATTACCCCGATTACATAGGCCGCTTCGGAGTCTACACCCGCTGGAAACTCTACGGCCTGGATCTTCCCGACGATGTGCTGCGGAAGGTTTATTCGGAAAACGTTCGTCGCTTGATCGCCGGTCTCCCGGGTTAATCGCATGAATATGGACGAAAATCGCAAAAACGTCTACGAAATCCTTGATTTCGACCGTCTTTACTGCCTAAACTGGCGAAGGCAAGATGTAATTATTTCAGGGTCGTTCATCGTATATTTATGAATATCCTCATAAAAAAGAAGACACAATGATGATGAAAATTAGCATTCGAGTAATTATGGTTGTTGTGCTTATTTGCTTGTTTTCGTCGACCTCGCCGGCGAACGACGCCGAGTCATCCGGTTTTCGAGCGGGTGCCGCCAAGGCGGACATCACGCCGACAGAGTGGCCGGTGCACATGGTTGGTTCTTTCGCTCCACGACTGGCGCACAAGGCGTGGGATCCTTTGTATGTTCGAGCCATCGTGTTGGACGATGGAAACACGAAAATGGCGATAGCGGTCGTCGATAATTGCCTGATTGCGCGCAGTTTGTTCGACGAAGCCAAACGCCGGGTCGAGAAAAACATCGGCATTCCCGCGGACCATATTATGGCGTCGGCCACGCATACCCACACCGCGCCCCGTGCACGCGACTTTCCCGGCAAGAAATCCGACCCCAAGTATGTCGAGCAAATGATGCAAGGCATTGTTGAAGCCGTGACAAAAGCCAACCGGAATCTCGAACCGGCCGAGTTCGGGCGGGGTTCGGTGGACGTTCCCGAAGAGGTTTTCAACCGCCGCTGGTTTATGAAGCCCGGTGGTGTCAACCCCAATCCGTTTTTCGGGACGATTGATAAAGTTCGCATGAATCCGCCGCGGGGTAGCAAGCTGCTGGATCGACCTGCGGGGCCTACAGATCCGGAAGTTTCTTTCGTATCCTTGCGTTCGGTCGATGGACGGCCGATTGCCTTGCTGGCAAACTACTCGTTGCACTATGTGGGCGGCATTCCGCCTGAAGGTGTTTCGGCCGACTATTTCGGAGAATTCGCCAGGTTGATCGAAAAGAAGCTGGGCGCCAAAGGCGGCACTCATCCGGAGTTTGTGGCCATAATGTCCAACGGTACCAGCGGCGACATCAATAACTACAACTTCCGACATCCGCGCAAACCGGCTGAGCCTTTCCAGCAAATGCGGGCAGTCGCCGGTCGAGTTGCCGGCGCGGTAACCGATACTTACCCGTCGGTGAAACACCGCCGCGATGTCACGTTGGACATAGCGCAGAAGAAGTTGACGTTAAACAAACGCCGGCCGACGCCGGAACTGGTCGCCAGAGCCAAAAAAATGCTGGCGGCCGAAAAAGAGTCGCCAATGTCCGTGCAAGCCAAATTGTACGCCACCCGAACGTTGAGCCTAAACGAACCTCCCTTCACTGAAGAGCTGATTCTGCAAGCCGCGCGAATCGGTGATTTGGGAGTTGCGGCAATCCCCTGTGAGGTGTTCGCCGAAACCGGTTTGGACATCAAGAAGAAAAGCCCCCTGGCAGACACCTTTACCATCGAGTTGGCAAACGGGCACTATTGTTATCTTCCCACCCCACGCCAACATGCTCTGGGCGGATATGAAACACGGTTGGGCACAAACATCTTGGAAATCGAGGCGTCTGAGAAGATAAAAGCCGTGATTTTCGATTTGCTCGACAAAGTTAACTCCCACGGTGTCGACACGCCCGAAAGTGACGCCAAGCGTCAATAAACCCGCTCACAACCAGGACTTTGGCATTTGATCATTGAACCTTGAACATTACCCTGTCGGCCATTCCTCATTCTGATCTCGTCATTCGACATTTACTTATCCCCCTAACCCTTGTCGCCACCCATGAGGGGGTGCCGCGTGGTCTTGTGTCTATCGCTCTCCTGGAGTACCATAAATATTACGTATGGTCGTTGGTCTGCATTTTTTGCGAGGGGGATTTGATGAAAAACATCACAGTTTTTCTGTGCAGCTTAGATATGTTTTTGGTACATCTGACTATTGTGGTTTGTGCCGCAGTAGTTTTGTGCGTGGGACCGGTGATCGGCCAGGCTTTTGCAGATGACGCTGCCAGTATAGACCAGACTCGTCGCGACCGAATTGCTGCATCCGCCATCGGTATGGGGGTATATGTCCCAAGGAGAGGCGGGGCAACGGCCCTTTCCGCCGCCATTCATGCCCAGGCCGACTATGTCAAGTCGCTGGGCGACTATCTCGAGTCGGCTTCTTTTGCACGACGCAACAACGCCATTGCCGCCGAGCAAGAGATGCGAAACGCCCTGCAGTGGGTTTCGACATATTTCGAGCGTCGCGAGTTGAACAGAGCCTATCGCCTCAAGAACAATCCCGGCTATCTTGCCAACGAAGAAAAACGTCAAGAGGTTTTAGATCGTCGCATTACGAAACTGTTCCACGAGGTCTTAAAAGGCGACGTAACTCGCGAAATAAATTGGCTTTTACACGAGCTTGCCGGCATGACTCTTCCTTACCAATATTTGCCCGGCGACCGCGCCAAGCCCGATTCGACAATCGATACGCGATTGAGCAAGACCGACCTGCACAAAATCCTGTTGACCGACGGTGGTCGCAGGGGGGGCCGAATGTTGACTTTTCCGGCCGACACGGCTCGCGTTTTGGAAACCCCCTGGCCTAGATCGCTACGTATTCCGGAACTCGAAAATGAGCGTAAGCAGTTCGAAACCGCGCGTGATAAAATGCTTGCCGATCGTGCCAAGGGCAAACGGAATTGGGAAAGCGAGAAAAGCGTGATGCAGGCTTGCGATGCCCTCAGCAGCAAGTTCGAGTCCATCAATCCACGGGAGGAACGCATCGAATCCTACGAAGCTTTTGCCCAGTATCGTTCCGGGCAACGGTATTTGAAAACATTGGCCGCTGAGGTGATGCGAGCCATCACCACCCAGGATGAATGGGTCTTCCAGGGCGTATACCGTTTCGAAGGTGACAGTGTAGTCGAACTGGTTCAGCACATGTGTCAGAACGGCTTGGAGTTTGCCCCGCCACAGCCCGGCAGCGAAGGCGCGTATCGCAGTCTCTTCGAAAGCCTGCGCAAAATCTATTTGCACCTAGGAGCCGACGACCCCAATCGAGATCTCGACGACCAGGATCAAGATGCCCTAAAACCGGACGGACAGGCCGGCGGCGGAGAGAATCTGCTTCAATAGCAGCACTCTTTGGGAGCATAGGACCAGCAGCGGTTTCAGTATTCTCGCCCAGGTTCCTATAATCGAGAAATTTTGTACTTGCCATAGTTGTTATACTGGTTGAAAAAATATGGGCGTTGAAATTCTTATCCTCTCGGGTGCCAGACAGGGTGAACGGCTTGTTTTGGACACGGATGAAATTCGAGCCGGAGGCACCGGCGCCTGCGATGTTTACTTCAACCCGGCCGATGATGCCGCGGCCAAGGGACGCGTTGCTCTACTGCGTCGCACCGATGAGGGATGGTCGATCCAAAACGCGGGCAACGGCGAACTGTTGCTCAACCAGGAAACGGTCTCGGGAAAAACCCGCATCCGTTCCGGTGACGTCGTGCGTCTCTCCGATCATGGCCCCGATTTCACATTTGAAATAAGGGCCTCGCGGTTGACGCCCTGGGCCGATACTCCTCCTCAAAAAGTCTCGGCCCAGCCGACAATCCAAGAGACTCCGGCAGATATTCAGCAGGACGATGTCTTGCAAAGTGGTGTTGAATCCGAGTCCAACCTGGCTCCCATCGTATTGTCCGGCCGTTCACGCCGCCGCGCCGTTTTGATTGCCGCCGCTTCCGGTAGTGGCGTCCTGGCAGTGTTGGTGTTGTTGGCAGCGGGCGTATTCAGTCCGGCCGGAGAAGGTGAGGCCCCTGTTGCAGCTACGAATAAAGTAACGACCGAGTCGTATCAACAACCCGACGCGAAAGCACCGCCAACCGTTGTAATCTCTCCCAAGCCCGAGACGGTATCTCAGCAAACAACAGCCTCACAGCAAACGCCAGTTTCTCCGAAACCACCCGTTTCACCGGACAGTAAAACCGCAAGTACTCAAACAGACACCGCTTCAGAGGCAACCAAGCCGCCGGTCGATCCATGGGCAAAAATCGCCGGGCAATACGATAAAACCGTCTGGTTATTGCGGGTAATAGATCCCGCCGGAAAGTTCGTCTATCCTTTTGCATCCGCCACGGCTATCGATCGACAAACACTGCTGAGTACCGCCTCGGTCGGTATCGAGATGCAGAAATTTCTGGACCAAGGTTGGGAGGTTCAGGCGAGAAACACGGCTCTGAAAAAGACAGTCAGTATAGGCAAGATACGTATCCACGCGGTTTTTGCGACATTTGCCGATGATCCTCAGAAGAGAATTTATGTCGATCTGGCCGTTTTAACCACTCGGTTACCGCTGTCTGTGATCGCTCCTATGGCCAAGGCCCCGGAGTTGGCCGGGCTCGACACGGGAAACGAACTGGCATGCGTGGGCATTTCGCACCAGAGTGATGCCATTAAAGCGGACGACATTCGCAGCCAAGACGAGCTCGCGCCCAAGTTGGTAGGTTGCAAGCTTTTTTTACGAACACAATTCGATCCTGAATCGACGTCGAGTCCGCGACTCTTGCATTTGAAGCCGTCCTCTTCCGGTAATTTGCCGGCTAACTTATACGGCAGCCCCATCGTAGATCGTCAGGGCAGGATCGTCGCCGTATATGCCGAAACGGCTGCCATGGGCGAGGGAAAACAACTGCGGCTGCACTATGCGACAATGATAGATCCGGCTATCATTGAAAGGGCTCTTGCTGATAGAGAACCAGGTGAAAAAGATACGAAATACTGGGTATCTCCAACCAGGCCTCGCAAAAAAGGGCCGGCGCGAAAAGACGACTGAGGCCATTCGGGAATGCACCGGGAAAGCAATTCCAGGAAGGTCCGGAATAATTCGACGAAAACAAGTAATAGATGAACGCAAGTAACGCATCGGGTTCAGAGAAGTTGCAGCCACCGGTTGGTATTGACCTGGGCACAACGCTTTCGGCGGTCGCTTATATTGACGCCTCGGGCCGGCCCACTACGATTCCCAATCGTTCGGGCGATTTGCTTACGCCCAGCGCTGTTGCCTTTGAAGAGGGGGTCGTGGTCGTCGGTAAGGAAGCCATCAAGGGTTCGGTGTTGACCCCCGGCAGTTTCGCCGAATGTTTCAAGCGCGACATGGGGCGAGGCAAATTCCACCGGCCCATCAGCGGCGAAGATGTTCCGCCCGAGGTTTGCAGTGCGT
Source organism: Pirellulales bacterium (assembly GCA_016934075.1). Taxonomy (GTDB): domain Bacteria; phylum Planctomycetota; class Planctomycetia; order Pirellulales; family Thermoguttaceae; genus JAFGTN01. Next base: position 10,272 of record JAFGTN010000617.1, on the reverse strand, counting down.
TTCTGCTGGCACGACTGAAGGAAGACGCGGAGCATCGTATCGGTCCCATTCGGCAGGTTGTGATTACCGTTCCCGCTTTTTTTGATGAAGGTCGGCGCAAGGCCACCCAGGACGCCGGACGGTTGGCCGGGCTTGAGGTGTTGGACATTATCAACGAGCCCACCGCCGCGGCTGTTTCCTACGGCTACCATCGGACCGTGTTGGGGGATGTTCCCAACGGTAATCCATACCCTAAAGAACGGTTGCTGGTCTACGATCTCGGCGGAGGCACATTCGATGTCACGATCTTGGATATCGATGGCGGCACCTTCCGTACCGTTGCTACCGACGGCGATGTGCAGCTTGGCGGCAAGGATTTTGACGAACGGTTGATTGACTATCTGGCCGAAAATTTCAAGGCTGAGCACGGGCTAGATCCCCGTAGTGACCCTGAAGACTCCGCGCAGCTCTGGATCGATGCCCAGGAGGCGAAGCACGCGCTCTCCGAACGTCAGAAAACCACGGTCGTCTGCTACCATGCCGGTATCCGCATGCGGCAGGAAATCACGCGCGCCAAGTTCGAGGAGTTGACCCAGGATCTGCTCGGACGCACCGAGAGTACCATGTCGTTGGTCGTCAAGGAAGCCGGTCTGAACTGGACGAACATAGACCGCATTCTTTTAATCGGCGGATCAACGCGAATGCCCGCGGTCGAGGCCATGATCCGTCGCGTTACCAATAAAGAACCCGACCGTTCGCAATCCCCCGACGAGGCCGTGGCCCATGGCGCGGCCCTCTACGCTCGTATGCTGATGGGGCGGCAAGCCGCGGCCGGGCAAAGCGAAATCGAATTGGTCAATGTCAATTCGCACAGCCTCGGCGTGGTGGGTATCAATCCCAAGACGGGCGAGCGAGTCAATGCCATCGTCATCCCCAAAAACACTCCCTTGCCCTGCTGCAAGGTGAAAAAATTCCAAACCGCCCAGGCTAATCAGCCCGACGTTATGGTATCGGTGGTCGAAGGCGAAAGCCGCCGTCCCGAACACTGCATCGCCCTGGGAGAGTGTGTTATTCGTGACCTGCCGCCGGGTTTGCCGCAAGGCGCGCGGATTGAAGTCGAGTATCAATACGCGGCCAACGGCCGCTTGTCGGTTTCCGCCCGCGTGCCCTCGACGCGACAGTCGGCCCATGTGACAATCGAGCGGAAACGCAAGGCCACGGTCGAGAGTCTCGACGCTTGGCGCAACCGGCTTTGTGGAATTTCCATCAGTGGTGGAATACCCGGGGGATCCTCGGGCGAGCAATCGGCCGCCGGGGACAAAGAATTGGGATTTGCCGAACCGGAAGATAGGGCCGGGCTGCGCAAACGTCTTGACGAATTCTATACGCGTTTGGGCGAGTTGGCTGTCACGGGGGTTGAAGTCCCGGACGCGCTCGAAGCCAGCTTGCGATCGGCCCGTGATGCGGTTGAACGGATGAAACGTATCGAAGCAGCCCGAAAAAAGGCCTTGCAGGCACAGGAATCGGCCATGGGCGCTACCGAAGCTTCCCGCGCGGCATCCGATGCGGCCGCGGCCGGCGAGGCTTTCGAACACGCCAAGAAAAGGGCCAGATTCGCATGCCTGGTGTTGGGGCGAGAATGTATAGATGTTGGTGTGACGGCCGGGGAGTTCGAAAAATTTATGCCGGAAATCGTGCGTTTGCGCCATCGGTTGGGTGATTGAGTGGATATAGGACAGAGCTGGACTTTTGCAAAATTGTGAGTCAAGGGCACATGTAAAAGAAAGCTTTGCGAAGCGAAGGTTTCTTTTACATTGTCTAGACTGACACTAATTCATTGACCAGATAATAAGTTAATATCTCTACGGCGTTTAGATATAATTTGCCGGCCGCGCCGCCAATTTATATCTAAGTGCCCTTGACTCGCAATTTTGCAAAAGTCCGGGCAGATGGCAAATGTTCGCTCTTATACGGACCAGATGAGAAAGATCCATGTCTAACGTCGAGGTGATGGATAAGTGGCGATGCACGAAGGGGTTGATGCAGATTGTCGAGCAACTTCCGGCCAGGTTCGCGGTTCGTTCGCCGATGATCTTGGACCACGACTCACTGTTGGCAGTGGCCTTGTGGACCATGCTGCGTTGGGAGCGGACGCCTCTGATGATCGGCCTGGAGGACATGGGAGTCAATGTCTGGGAGCTTACCCGCGAGGTGGATGCTTTGCTTGAAAATCGCCGCCGAGCGGGCATTCGGCTGGCCGAGATGAATGTCGTGGGACATCAATCCGAGGCGATGTTGGATCATCGTATCAACCAATTGCTGGACAAAGTCAAAGAGCAAGCCAGAGCGATGGGGTATGAGTATCTCGGTCCCGAACACTTATTGCTGGCCATACTCTCTAATTGCGACCACAATTTGTTCTCAATTCTTTCGGGCTATAACGTTACGCGAGACAGTGTGACGAATCTATTGCGGAAATTGTTACTGGACAATATACCGTCGGCCGAAGAAATGCAGGACATCGGTATCCGTCGCCAACAAAAGCGGCGCGAGTCGTTCAGCTTCACGAGTTGGGACAGCGAGGCCGTCGGTGTGCCGCGGCGTTTCGGCATGAGCATCATGTTCATGATGATGACCATGTACGCCATACTCTTCGCTTTCATGAAAATCATGGGAACACCGCCCGTCTGGTTTGCCGTAATTGCTGTTTTCGTGACGGGCGTGGGCTTCGCCCAGATGGCCCTTTTCGGCGGAAGGTTTCCGCGGGCGGCCTCGATCTGGGCCGGTGCCGTCGTTTTGCCCATCGAAATAATTGTGCTGAATACAGTTCTTGGCATATTCTCCGGTGGAACAATAGTCCAAAGAGCCGTCGGGGGTATTGGCTATGCTATTCCATTCATCCTGCTTGGAGCTTTTTTCGGTTATCTTTCGGGCGGTCTCACCGCCGGAGCATTTCTGCTGATCGACATGTTTGGTCAGAAAAATCCGTCCACCGATGACGAATCTGTAGATGAACAGAATGTAGATGAACAGAAACAGATACCATGAAATAGTCGGTGTCACCTGGAAAGGCATGCGCAGGATTGATTGACATTCGTAAGCCTGCCTTTTCTCGGAGCCTCGAACTCTTTCATGTTGTCCGTATTGATTCCCTTCCCCCAATGAGTATTATACCCCCCCATATCATGGTGGACAGCATTCATTTTTCCACGATTCTGGAGAAAATATTGAAATCACAGATTATTGTGTTATTGTATGACAAATACGGTGTAAAGATATTTCTGTTTGCAGAATGCCCGAAAATGACAGCGATGCAAACCATTTGCAGCCCGCACGCGATAACTGTCGGATATCATACTGTCGCATCCATCGCATCCATAAAGAAGAGAGAGGAGTCTGATGAGGAAGCTTTCATTTGCGATTATGATCTGGATTGTAATGGTAACAGTCGGATACTCGGAAAGCCTCCAATCTGTGGATCAGGCTACCGACAACCCCCAGCTTTCTTCAACAGTTATATCTCTCGATGCGCATAACTGGCTGTTGGCAACCGATCCAAAAAATGTGGGCCGTACTGAAAAGTGGTTCGAGGCTCCGCGTCCCGAAGCGAAACGGACCAAGGTTCCGGACACTATCCAGGAGGCTTTTCCGTCCTATCATGGGGTGGCCTGGTATTGGTTGGATTTCAAAGTCCCCAGAAATCCATCCCCCATGGGGAGAATACTGCTGCGATTCTCGGCTGTCGATTACCTGGCGGAAGTCTGGCTGAACGGAAATGCCATCGGTAAACATGAAGGAGGTGAAACACCATTTACCTTGGACATAACCGACCATGTAAAGACGGGCGAAAAGAATCGCCTTGCTCTGCGTGTTTTGAATCCGTCGCCGAAACGACGTATCGATAACATCGTCCAATCAGAAGTTCCTCAGGGCAACCGTACAATTCCACTCACGCCCGGCAGTGCTCTCAACTATGGGGGAATCGTTGAATCGGTCGATCTCCTAATTGTACCGGGAATATACATCGAAGATCTCCATGTCCGGCCGGATCCAAAAACAGGAATTATTCAGATTCACGCAAATGTTCAAAACTCACTCAAAACTCCTGTAAAGATCAACATGGAATTAACCGTGGAACACGCCACAAGCAGCGGAATACTTGCAGCACGCACATTGGAACGAACTGTATCCTTGGGATGCTGCAACATCAACTCTCAGCTTAAGCTCAATGATTACCGTCTTTGGGAACCACGTGCCCCCAATCTCTATCGTGTAACGGCCAGGATGTGGCAAAACACTTCTCCCGGAAAAGCGAACTCTACCACAATCTCCGCGATAAGGCCAAGCGTGAGCGAATTCAGCGCGAGATGCGGCTTTCGTGACTTCCGCTTCGAGAACGGCTACTTTCGTCTCAATGGTCGACGAATTTATCTGAAATCCGCATTGACCGGTAATGACTACCCGTTAGGATTGCCCCACGATCCCGATCTGCTCAGACGCGATCTGATAAATCACAAGGCGATGGGATTCAACATGATTCGTTTCATTGCAAAAATGCCTAAAAGCATCCAACTTGATATCTGTGATGAAATCGGACTCATGGTCTACGAAGAATGCTATGCTGCATGGAAGCTCGGCAATAGTCCGAAAATGCCCGAGCGGTACGATCGTTCGATCACGGAAATGATCCGACGAGATCGCAACCATCCCAGCGTGGTCATGTGGGGTATCCTCAACGAGACTCCTGATGGTCACGTATTCCGCCATGCCGTGACCAGGTTGCCATTGGTTCGTGCCCTGGACAAAAGCCGCCTGGTAATACTCAACAGCGGACGACACGATTGCCTATATGGTGGCTGGCCATTGGCCGGCATAGAAATATGGTCGCGACCGGCCACCGACGTACCTAGTGTCACTTACAACCCCACAAAGGCCCCAATCCGCCTGGCCGATACCACCTGGGCTCCGGGCCGTCTGGCGCTTTGTCCCAAACGAAAAGGTGAGTATAGCGCGATCCGTTGGACGGCCGATGCTGCCGGCACATACTCGATTTCCGCAAAATTCAACGGTTTGTCGAAGAAGACGTCTACGAACGTGCATGTTTTGCACAAAGGCCGGCCCGTCTATAAGGAACTTCTTGATCCCAACAGCGGTAAGAAGGAGGTCGCCTATTCCGGGCGCTTTCCAGTCAACTCTGGAGATACGATTGTCTTTGCCGTTGGTTGCACCGATGCAAAATCCCAGACTGATAACACCGGCCTGTCCATTGCGATCAAGTCGGAAGAAGGACGCACGTATGACATTGTGGCTGATTTCTCGGTTACCAGTAACCCCAACGGTGCATGGAGCTATGGTTACTTGTTGCCCGGGGCGTCGCCCGATGCATCCACATTTAGAGTATACGAGAGAGGACACGCGATTCGGCCGGCGAAAAGTATCGGAAGCCTGAGCAATCCCGGTTCGACTACCTGGGAAAACGTGCTTGGTGATGAACATCCATATAAAAGGGTACCACACACGGCTGACATCATTCATCAGCTCCGCACGATAGGAACGGCGGACAAACACATGTTTGTCTCAGAGTATGGAGTTGGTAGTGCGGTCAACCTGACACGACTTATGCGTCACTTCGAGCAACTGGGTGAAACCTCAAGCGAAGGCGCGACTCTCATAAGAAACTATCTGGATAAGTTCATGGCGGATTGGGACCGGTGGAAACTTGCCGATACCTGGGCTAATCCCCAGGAATTCTTCAAGCAATGTTTGGCCGCGATGGCCAAACAACGGACCATTGGCTTTAACGCCGTCCGCTCCAATCCGAACGTTATCGGTTTCAGCCCAACACAGGCGGTCGATCCCTGGACAGGCGAAGGAATGGTCACTCTGTTTCGCGAACTGAAGACCGGTACGGTCGATGCCGTGTTTGACGGCTGGTATCCCGTGCGCTTGTGTCTGTTTGCCGAACCGGTAAATATCTATAGGAAACGACCGGTTCACCTGGAGGCTGTCTTGTCGAACTTGGACGCGCTGGCGCCCGGCGAGTATCCCGTCCGAATCCAGGTAATTGGGCCCGGTAATCTCTCGGTGTTCGACCGGGACATCTCGGTTCGTATTCCTGATTTCAAACAGAAGCCCGAACCAAAGTTCGCACTGCCGGTTTTTGCCGAGGATGTTCTAGTCGACGGCCCCTCGGGCAAGTATCGTTTCTTGGCTACTTTCCGGAAGGGCGCCGCGGCGGCAGGCGGAGACGTCGAGTTCTACGTGGCCGATCCGGCGGAGATGCCCAAAGTCGAGAGCGAAGTAATCCTTTGGGGTGACGATGCCGGCTTGAGAAAATGGCTCTACGCCAACGGAATAAAGACTCGACAATTTGGTTCGGGAGAGCAAAATGCGCGAGAAGTAATTCTGGTGGGCAACCGTCCGCCCAAGGCTGAGGCCAAAGCATTTCGTGAACTGGCCAGTCATATAGCCCGCGGCTCCCAAGCCGTCTTCCTCTCGCCGAAGGTGTTTCAGGAGGGGAATGATCGGACAAGTTGGTTGCCACTAATCGACAAGGGAAGGCTCGCCGTATTGCCTATGTGGCTCTATCGCAAGGACGACTGGGCGAAGAATCACCCGATTTTCGACGGGCTGCCCGCCGGGGGACTCATGGATCATACGTTCTACCGGGAACTGATTTACGACGCAATCTGGGTCGAACAGGAACCTCCCGTGGAAGCCGTTGCAGGTGCGATCGATACGTCACTGAAATACGCTTCTGGCTTAACCGTCTCCGTCCACTCTTTGGGTGGCGGTAGATTCATCTTGAACGCGCTCCGGATCAGGGAACATCTCGGTAATAATCCAGTCGCCGATCGCCTGCTTGTGAATATGTTACGTTATTTAGCCGATGAAACAACTAAACCGCCGGTCATGCTGCCTGCCAATTTCGAACAGCAACTGAAGTCTATGGGCTACTGAAATCTGAAGTCCAACGGCATCACAACGTGGCACTGGCATCTTGTCCGTGAAAATTCATCACATGGGCAAGATGCCCGTACCGCGATGGTTCTACCGGCGGCTTGGAACGATCCGCTCGTTGGGAGAGGCACGGTTATTGACCACCACCGCGAGGTATATCATAATTGCACTCGTGGCTCGCTGCGCGTGTATCTTCATCAAGTGCGAATAATATCTAACCGATCAAGCAATGCAAATCTCACTCATCCTTGCGCATCCGGATAAAAACAGCTTCAATCATGCTATTGCTGAAACCGCGCTTAAGATACTCCAACGCAACGGCCACGATGTGCGCTTCCACGACCTGTGTGCCGAGGGTTTCGATCCATATTTGCCACGTGAGGAGTTCCCCAAAGAAGCCCGGCTGCCGGCGATCATCGAAAGCCATTGCCGTGAAATAGCCCAAGCCGACGGCATAATTGTCGTGCATCCGAACTGGTGGGGCCAACCCCCGGCAGTGCTCAAGGGCTGGGTAGATAGGATTATTCGTCCCGGGGTTGCCTACGAGTTCGTCGGCGAAGACGGCGGCGAAGGGGTGCCGCGCGGTCTACTCAAAGCACGAGCTGCATTGGTTTTTAACACGGGAAACACAGAAGCGCAACGCGAAATCGAAACTTTTGGAGATCCACTCGAATCGATCTGGAAAGATTGTATTTTCGGGCTCTGTGGGGTGACAAATTTCTATCGCCGGTTGTTTGGAATCGTAATCACCAGCACCGGCCAGCAGCGCAAAGCCTGGCTCGAAGAGGTTGCCCAAACCGTCGATTGCTATTTTCCCGAAAGTTAAAAAAAAGGCGCCGCCGATTGTTCGTTCAGTCGACGGCACCTAATGGATATTTGTAGGGTGCGTCCGAGACGCACCAGAAGATTTCGACTTACTCTTAGCGTACCTTCTTACCATTGCCGCCATGTCGCGCCGACGCCGGTCCCAGCATCTTCTTCAGTTCATCGTCGAGTTCTGCCAGCGGAATGTTTCGCCGCACGACCTTGCCTTGTTTGTCGACCAATACCATGGTCGGCACGGTCAGAATTCCGAACTCGTTTGCCGGGCGGCTGTCGAGGCCGCCGCTCTCGTGAATTTGCGGCCAGGGCAGTTCATTTTCTTCCAGGTAAGTATTGAGATCTTCCAGTCGATTATCGAGGTTTACGCCCACAACCTGGAAGCTGCCCCGGTATTTCGTGGTCAACTCGCGTAGAGTCGGCATGGCCGTTTTGGCGGGTTTACACCATGTGGCCCAGTACTGTACCAGCACCGCCTTGCCGCGATAGTTGTCCAGATCCAGGGTTTTGCCCTCGGCAGTTGTGCCGCTGAGTTCGAACGGCTTACCCTCGCTGTCGAGTCGTCGTCCCGCCCCCGCGGCTTTCTTGCCTACGGGTGAGTTGGGAAATTCCTTTACGATTCGAGCGTACCAGGTTTTCGCCTTGTCTTCCTCGCCGGAGAACTCGTTGGCAATCGCCAGTTGCAGCATCGCCTCGGCCGTGTCGCTGCTTTTGGGATAGTCTTTGACGAAACCTTCGAGACTCTTCAGCCATTGCTCTTGAATCTTCTGGAAGTCCGGCTTCTCGGCCTGTAAGCTCAGCCCGTAATCGGCCGTCAATTGCCGGAATCGCACATAAGCGGTCAGGTTTCCGTCGTCACCTTTCTTGCATTTTTCAAATAGTGCCTCCAGACGCTTCCCGCCGTCAGGGCAAGTTCCCGTCTGTGCCGCCGCGCTGATCATATCGGCAAGTTGTCGCACCCACATGGCCCGGTCGGCGCTGTTTGTCGCGGCATCGGCGATTTTTTCTACAATATCGGCGCGGCGCGAGTTCAACTCGGTTGTTTTCTTTGTGTCACTCGCCTGCGTGATTTCCTTGTCGATATCCTCCAGGGCCGCAAGCAGTTTCTGTGCCGCTTGATCCTGGCCGCCGGCAGCTTGTCCGGAGGGATTTCCGTCAGCAATTCTGGGCGAGAAAAATTCCGACGCTGCAATGCCGTCGGAGCCGCTCCCGCTCGGGCGTGGTGCATGTACCATGCGCCAGGCGTCGCCGACTTTGATCAGGGTGCCGATCAAAACTTCGGCATGCTTGTCCTTGTTGCGTACAACTGCGGTCACATTTTCATAAACACTCAGATCCTTCGTCGAGCCGTTGGTACCGCTGGGAACGACGCCCGGCATCGAGGCATTGAACTGTATCCACTCGGTGTCGGCCGTGAGACCGCTGGTCGAACCGCTGAGTTTCTCGAACTCGCTTTTCAGTCTCGCTATGTTTTCGCTGAGTTGTTTCTCTTTCTCGGCACCCAATCCTAGTGATTTCAACTCTTTGGAATCGATCACCAAGTTCATGAAACGTTGGGTATCTCTGTTGATCAAGGCGGCAACCGCCTCGGCCGAAACCTCTTCGGCTGAGATCGCTTTCCAGCGATCGATTTCCCCGTCCTCATCATCGTCAATGCCCCAGCGACTGCCGGAAGTATGGAACCAGCGGAAACTATCGGCCTTGCGGTTGAAATCGCTATCGCTATCACGATATACCTCCAGGCCGTTTTTATAATATCGCCACTGGTCTACGGTATTGTCGCCGTTGGTGTCCAAAAACAATCGCAACAATTTGCCGTTTGCATCCTCGACGGCCCAACCGACGGTTTTTCCGTTCTTTTTCGCAACGATTTTGCAGGCGTCGGCCTCTTTTTCGCTGGGCTTATCGTAATCCACGCCGTCTTGAATGGGCGCGAGTTTCAAGGCATCTGCGGCCGACGGCGAAGCAGCTTGTGCAAAGCCTCCCCACGATAGCAGGGCAAGCGTCAGACCACATGATGCCAATTTGAGTGTTGTTTGGCGTTCCATCCGTTTTTCCTCATCTAATGGGGGGTTAGTATTCGGGCAAGCGGCATTTCTGCCTCTAGATAGTCTCTCCTTATTTCGTCTCCAGCGACCCGAAAACATGATCGGATTGTATCGATTTTTTCGGTTATGAAGGTTCACCCCTGACAAGTAAGCAGTGTCCGTATAATCAACCAAACCATAGAAGTTCAACAGTTTTCCGTTTCATGGGCCGATATCCTGCTGTACGGATATTCTGGCAAAAGATCGTGATCGGGAAAAACACCCCGAATTCATGCCCCCCTTTGACATCAGCGTCGAAGGGCTTACAATGTGATATTCATCTCGAGTGGTACTTTTTGCCGAGAAATCGCAAGAATCCAGCCGAGATCCCCTCCGGCCCAACCCGGAACGGGCGCATAGCTCAGTTGGTTTAGAGCGCGTCCCTGATAAGGACGAGGTCCGAGGTTCGAATCCTCGTGCGCCCACT
>JAFGTN010000616.1 GCA_016934075.1 Pirellulales bacterium | reverse complement strand
GATGTCGACGTCCTGGCGGGCTATGTAACCGGCGTATTTGACATCGTAGGTTACCTGTTCGGCTACGCGCGGGGCGAGTTCTACCAGGGCCGGTTGAATTTCCACGGCTTCTGCCCAGGTGGTTTCCGGGCGGCGCATGAACTTGGCCAGCGATCCGGTCGAGAGCATGGTGGTTTCCAGCAATTGTATGCCGGCGGCGATTTGCATCTCCTTCTCCTGCACCCGCCGGTGACGCTCGTCATCGACCAGGCCGAGTTCGTTGCCCAAGGGGCTTAGGCGTCGATCGGCGTTGTCTTGCCGCAAGCGCAGACGATGTTCGGCTCGCGAGGTAAACATGCGATAGGGCTCGTTTACTCCACGGGTTACAAGGTCGTCTATCATCACTCCGATGTAGGCTTGATCGCGGGTGAGCACGATCGGCTCCTTGCCTCGTAATGCCAGTACGCAGTTGGTTCCGGCCAAAAGTCCTTGTGCGCCGGCCTCTTCGTATCCGGTGGTGCCGTTGATCTGTCCGGCCATATACAACCCTGCGACGTTCCTGGTCTCCAGCGAGGATTTGAGTTGTTCTGGCGGTACGTAATCGTATTCTATGGCGTATCCGTAGCGGATGATCTCGGCCCGTTCAAGCCCGGGGATGAGTCGTACGATTTCGTCCTGCACGTCGCGCGGCAGGCTGGTGGGCAAACCGTTGAGATAGGTTTCGTTGGTGCGCCGCCCTTCGGGCTCGATGAATAACTGGTGGTGTTGTTTGTCGGAGAAGCGGACGACCTTAGTCTCGATCGACGGGCAATAACGCGGACCGGTGGATTCGATTTGACCGGTATACATGGGCGCGCGGGCCAGGTTGGCCAGAATCACCTCGTGGACGGCTGGATTGGTGTGCGTGATATAGCAGGGGATCTGTTCGACGTCGAGCGTATCGTTGAGGAACGAAAACGGTTGCGGATCGTCGTCGCCCGGCTGTAGTTCGACTTTGGAATAGTCGATGGTTCGCCCGTTGATACGGGGTGGTGTTCCAGTTTTGAATCGCGAAAGATGGAATCCCAGGCGTATGAGCGCCATGCTGATACCGTCGCTGGTTCCCTCGCCGGCTCGTCCGCCGGGGATCTGCAATTGCCCGTAGTGCAAGACACCTTGCATGAATGTGCCTGTGGTGAGTATTACGGCCGGAGCCCGGTATTTGGTTCCTCCCTGCACGGCAACGCCCAAAACACGTTGCCCGGCGGCGCTATGACCTTCGGGATCTTCCCCGGCGGTTGCCGTTTCGACCAGGATGTCTTCCACGGTTTCCTGCCGCAGTTCCAGGCCCGGCTGTTCTTCGCAGATAAGTTTGATTTCTTTGTGGTAGTCGAGCTTGTCGGCTTGCGCTCTGGGGCCGTGCATGGCGGGCCCCTTGCGGCGGTTGAGCATGCGGAACTGGATGCCCGTACGGTCGATGGCGCGCCCCATAGCCCCACCCAGGGCGTCGATTTCACGGGCCATGTGTCCCTTGCCCACGCCACCAATGGCCGGATTGCAGCTCATTTGCCCCACGGTGTCGAGGTTTGTGGTCAGAAGCGCGGTCCTGGCTCCCATCCGCGCGGCGGCCAGCGCGGCTTCGGTACCGGCGTGTCCAGCCCCGACCACAATAACATCATATTCTTTGGAAGCGTCCATCGCTATTCTCGGTGGAAATCCTTTACGATTTCCCGTGTTTCTGCCGGCGTGTTTTTATTCCCGATGAAAATCCTGAATAATTTTCCATGCTTCTTCGGGCGTGTCGGCATATCTAATAAGGTCCAGGTCGCTATCTTCGATGGTACCCTCGTCGGCCAGGAACTGGAAGTCGAGCACGTGGTCCCAGTATCTCCGTCCGAAGATGATGATGGGCACGTCCTGCATGCGTCCGGTCTGGCGGAGTGTTAGCGCGTCGAAGAGTTCGTCGAGCGTACCGAACCCTCCGGGGAAGACCACTAGGGCCTTGGCCCGCAGGAGGAAGTGCAGTTTGCGAATAGCGAAGTAGTGGAACTGGAAGCAGAGTTCGGGCGTAATATATGGATTGGGATGCTGTTCCTGGGGAAGACTGATGTTGAGTCCGATTGATTTGGCGCCCACGTCGTGCGCGCCGCGATTAGCGGCCTCCATGATGCCCGGCCCGCCGCCGGTGATGATGACATAGTCGCATTTGCCTTCGATTTGACAACTTGAAGAGACGAGGGTGGCGAACTCGCGTGCCGTGTCGTAGTATTGGCTGCGAGCAGCGATTCGTTCGGCGCGTTTAACTGCTCGGCGGCGACGGCCGTCCGAGGGCGTTTCGGCAAGCCGCGCGCGGGCATGGTCGAGTCGTCGTTGGGCTTCGGCCGGTTCGACGATCTGCGTGCTGCCAAAAACCACGATGGTCGAATGGATGTTGTGTCTCTTCAGCGTTAGTTCGGTTTTTTGCAGTTCCAACTCCATCCGCACGGGTCGCAGCTCGGACGAGGAGAGGAAGTCGATGTCACGATATGCAAGACGATAGCTGGGCGATTGGACGATGCGGTCCAGGTTTTCCTTGCGTTCGAGTTCGTTTTCGTATGACATCTGTCACGAGCCTTTCGTTTTATCGTTGGGTATGAGGTGCTTGCAGTGAGTTATCAGTTTTCAGTTATCAGATTACAGACTTCAGACTTCAGATTTGAGCATTGATCATTGGTCATTCTTAATTCCTTCCTCATTCTGATTTCTACATTCGACATTTCTGTCCTCTATTTGATTTCCAGCATCAGGTAACAAGTTCTCCCTTGCCCCCAGATTTCCTGGGGTTTTAGTCCGGTTTCTTTTTGAATTCTGTTGCTGGTTCTGGCATTGCCGGACGTGGGTTGGGTGATTATTCCAACTTGCGATGGATTGGCCCAATCGTCAGGATTGTCGGGTTCGTAGATACGCCAGGCGGGACCACTGAGTAGCACGTGTCCCTTTTCGGAGCGGATCAGACAGGAGAAACCGTGAGGTCCGCCCTGGTTTTGTACGCGGACGGTAATAATGTCGCCCAGCGCCATTGCAAATTTGTGCTGATGGGTTACGGCGCTGTTGGTGCCACTAAAAACCGGTTTGCCGTTCACATGGAAATCGAAGGATCCGGTGCATCCAATATAAGCGATCCATTTGATGGGCTGTCGCTTCTTGATTCGTCCCGATCCGTTTTTAGCATCACCTCGCGCCAGCAGGCCGTCGAGACTTTTGGTCGAGAACGGCTTGTATGCTAATTGCGCGTAAGAGTCTAGTCGCTTGTCGATAGTGGCCTTGGTCAGACCCGAGAGATGCGGCTGTGCCAACTTATACCAATACAGCGATCGCAGGCGGAAGAAGACGGCGTCGATGCCCTTGGCTTTTTCGGTCAGCTTCCACCAGGCGTCGCCCAAGGCTACGAGATCGTCGGGCGAGGGAGCTTGTGCTTTCGAAGTTAGTTGCAGCTCGCTTTTGGCAACGGCGGCCAAGGCCGAATCGCTGCCTTCGACCAAGAACGGCAAGCCCTTGGCGTAGTCGTCGCGGTCGAAACAATGCCAACGACCGACCGTGAGGGCGGCGTTGGCGTTGTTGGGTGTATCGGTCAGTTTTTGCTGGGCCAGCACGAACTCCTGATGATCTTTTTGCAGTTTGGTGAGCACCTGCTGCCAAGAGAGCAATTGTTTTCGAAGATCCTTGTTTCGCAGTCGTGACGCCGCCTGATAGGTGGCCTTGGCCGTGTCGAGCGCCTCCTGGAAACGTCCGGCGTCCAGATATCCATCGATCCGCTCTTTGCAGGCTTGCTGAATGGCAAGGATATCAGCGGATGTCTTCGCGGCTGCCATCAATCGCTTTAACAACTTGAGATTGAGTTCCAACGGATCTGTTTCGTAGCAGTCGAATATCGCATCCAGGGCCTTGAACATCCCGCCCGCATCAAGACCCAATGCCGATAGCTCCGCCGAACGGTTGAGGAGCACAAACGACTCACCCTCGCTATCGCCAGACGCCAGGCCGTCGCTGTACAGCCGCTGGGCAAGAGTTCTCTGGGCAGAAGCGGTCTTGGCCGCTGAAAAATCGTAGGCCGCTTCCATGCGCTTTACGATTTCCTTCTGCCGGGTCGGTGAAGGGACGGATAGCTTCTGTTTTGGTTGGGGTTTCGGCTCGGATTTTACAGGTTCGGGCTTGTTGGGATCGAGTGTTTGGTCCGGTTCGGGATCCATGGTGGGATCGGGCGCGGCCGTGCCGATTGACTTGTCATCGGGTGATTCTGGTTTTGGTAATTGGGGGCTGGAAGATTCGGGATCGGCTTTATCCTCGGTGGGATCAACTTTATTGTCCGACTCGCCCCAATCCTTGGCCATCTTGGAAAGATCCGCACGCACGACAGGCGGTTTATTGGAAGAGTCGCTCTGCGGAGCTTCGCTGGTGTCGTCCGGTGTGTCTGAATCCGTTTGATCATTTTCAGGTTTATCCGTATATACTGCGCCTGGCGGTAAAATTGATATGTCGAGTGGTTCGATTTTTTGCTCGGGTTCATCGGAAGCGACCGGCTCCGCTACGGCTACGGATTGTTCGTCAACGGGCGGCGCCGGCTCGTTTTTTTCGGCCGTAAGGAGTAAGGCGACCAGCACAAAAACCACCAGCGAAGCCATACCCAAGACAGCGGCAATGAGCAGATTGTTGCTGCGGGATTTTCTACTTCGCGTTGGAGTTGCGTCCAGTGAGATCTCATGCTCGGGCGTTTCGTCCCGGGACAATGCCTCATGAAGCTGCTGATCGTAGTCTCCCCGTTTTTCCTGGTTGAGCAAACAGACTCTGGCTGCGGCGACCTCGTTGAGCAGGCGTTGCGAGTCGGCCGAATGGGGACCGGCCTGAAATGTTTTCAGATGAGTCATTTGCCGATCGGCCGCGTTTTCGATCACCGACAAATCGTCTTCGAACAGACGTATCCCCAAGAGCCGGTAATGGTCCGGTGGTTGTTCGGCTGGGGGAATACCAAGCCATTGGTGATAGGGATCGAAATTGGACACAATCTTGCCTGATTCTCTGTACGCAAACTGCTTCTAATACCATACTAAGCACGAAGCGCAAGCGAGGGGCGCTATCTCCATTATTGATTGACACTGACTTCTAATGCCAGGGGGGATTTAATTCATGAACGTCAACCTATCCCCGCCATGGCGGGGTGCGGGAGTGCGTGGTAACGATTGTCCATCGGATACTGGCACATGAATAAGCCGGTTAGTGCTTTGTCAAGGTTTTAAGATCAGGATAGCGAATTATTGTGGTGTAGGCATCCTGCCTGCCGAATGCAGGCAAGATGCCTGCACCACAATGCACACTTACACAAATTCTTAAGCACAGACGCCGTTATAATCCGGTCTACGAGCCTCACCCTGCTAAGCTATGTCTGATCGGCCCCGTATCGGTTTGGCCCATAGGTGCCACGCAGACAGCCGACTTCGATCAAGACCCAAAGCGGTCCGATCAACGGAACGAAACCGATCAGTATTCGTTATGAAAATTGTCAGGCGGCGCCTGATAAGGATTTTCGGCAAACGGATTCCCATTATTCATGTATCAATTCTCCCCTAAAATAAAAACAAATCCGCAGCAGGCCGAGTCTCGAAACTCGACCCGCTCGCGAGATTTCTTGATTGTATTGGCGAAATGACCAATCATCCCAGTCGGGCAACGTAATCGCTGGGGGCGATGAAAGCGGCCTCGGGTATTTCGCTGGCGGCCGGTTTTTCGGCAGGTTTACCTTCCTTGGGCGGATCATGGAAGGCCACGGCGAAGCCGATTATACCAAGCAGCACGACGGTGCCGGGAACCATCCACACCTTGCGCCAGACGAACTTGCCGTCGACCGAAAACTTATCCATCATGATGCCCGCGAACTGGGTACCCACAAAGAGTCCGATACCTGTCGTGGTTGCGAACACCATGGCTTGGACCGAGGCGCGAATGTCCGCCGGTGCGACCGTGTCGGCGAAGATTTGACCTACGATCATGAACATTACATAGGCCAGACCGTGTAGAGCCTGAGCAATGGCGACGGGAATCGGTTTCTGGATAAACACGTAGATTAAGTACATGACCAGCCAGGATAAGGCCCCCAAAATCAGCGTCATCTTGAAACCGAGCATTCCCAAGAGCACGCCCAAGGCGAAAAGCGTGGCCGCCGCCTGAGCCGCCTGAGCAATTGCCATGCAGGCCGGCACGCTCTTGCTGCTGATGCCGATATCCTGCATAAACTGGGCCGTTCCTAGGAAGTAGAACTGCATCATACCGGCCACGGCGGTCGAGATCACGATGAAGATCAGGAAGTTCGGTTCCTGGAACATGGCCAGGGCTTCGAGGATGGGTGTGCCGCCGGTTCCAGTGGGAGGCGTATCGGGCTGGATGCAACAAACGGCCGCCATAACGAATGAGAGGATGCCGGCATAGATCAAGCAGTCGCTGCCGTCGCCCTCTTCCTTTTTAAGCAATCGGAAACCGGTCAGGCTGTAGCCCACCAAGGCCCAGGCAATCGGAGCCCAAATGAAGATACCGGCCGATTGGGTGCCAGGATCGGTAAGGTGCCTGAACATCAATGAGTTGACCAATGGTAACGTGGCCGCGTAACTCAACGAGTAAAACAGCATGACGACGAAGAGACTGCCAAACATCTGTCGCTTGGCGGCGATAATCATCAAGATACCACCGATCAAATGTGCGACCGCCAGAATCCATTGCGTTGCAAACCATTGGTCGGCCAACTGCCCGGCGATCAACGGCGAAATAATGCAACCGATTGGCAGTGTCGCATAAATCCAACCCGTCTGCTTGCCGCTCATCTTGAGCGGGCCCAGCAGTCTGGCGGCGAGGACGGGCGCCCAAGCACCCCAAATCGCGTATTCCAAAAACATCATCGCGCTTAGGCGGAGGTAAAGATCGGTGCTCACAAAATACTCCTTCGTTTCGAACGAATAAGACAAGCAGGGAAAGGTAATCGGGAATGTTTGCAGGTATAAACCACGGGCATGGACTGCCGAGTGGTGAACCGCCATTCTAGATGTGTCAGATGGAAAAAAAAAGACTCGCTTAGCCGGATATATGTGTGAACGATTTGGCTTGGTTTTTCGTCTAATCAGCGAGGTGCGCGATAATAGAGAAAACACACCCCGCCTTGGTGTGGGCTGATGATACCTCACCTTATAGCATGCCCCCTGGCGGAACATGCATGGACCGGTCAATAATACATCTCATGGGGTCTGATCCCTCGAGGATTGGAAGCGAAAAACTGGGTGATTTTTTGGACTAAACGAATAACAACCTGCTGATTTTCCGGGCCGTGCTTAGTGACGATCCCCGGTTTTTTGCATGGAAGCGGAAAGTTGTTTTCGGCCGTCCAATAAGTGAGGCAGTTATCATGGAAAATTTCGATCCTTACCATCAATGGCTCGGAATCTCTCCGGCCGAGCAGCCGCCGGACCACTACCGGCTCTTGGGGATAAGGCAATTCGAAGACGATCCGACCGTGATCGAAAACGCTGCCGATCGGCAAATGATCCATCTGAAAACCTTCCAGACCGGTCCTCGCTCGGTCCACTCGCAACGCCTGCTCAACGAGGTCGCCGCGGCCAGAGTTTGTTTGCTTAGCCCCGAGAAGAAGGATGAATACGATCGGCGGATTCGCCAAAGCGCCTCGGGTGCCGCCGTGTCGCAATCGGAAACTTTTCCGCAAGCTGATCAGTCGACGATTGAAGATGATGAGACAAATCAAGCTTTGCAGGCCCTCGAACTTGCCGATCGCATTCCTCACCGCAGGTCATACTTCAAGCGACATCTGACCGCGGCCTTTGCCATATTGGTGGCCACGGTATTCGTGTTTGTTCTGTTGGGCATCAGTGTTCCGGAACAAAAGTCGAAAACGGTTGTCGTTTCCGATCCGGCCCCAAAAACTGAAGCGGAGGTTGCAACGGAGCACGAAACCACAACAGAACCCAAGCCGACGCCGGGTGCCATGCCGGAATCCGAACCTCCATCGTCGCTTGAACCGCCTCCGATGCCAGAAAACATGCCGGAGGCCGAGGCAGAACCGGAAACCACGCCTATACCCAACTCCATACTGGAATCCGAACCCGCGCCGGAATCCGAATCGATGTCGGAGCCTGAATCCACGGTGGAGCCTGAATCGACATCAGAGCCTGAATCGACAGCGGATCCGGAACCCACCGTTGAAGTGGAACCGAAGCCCAAGCCCTCCGGACCGAAAGAAAAGCAGGCGGTTCCGTCTACGGTCGACCAGAACAAGCTCGCCAAGGTTATGGAAGAGGCATATGATTTCGACAAGGCCAATACGCCCGAGGCTCGAATTCAGCTTGCCCGACGGCTGAACGAGGCTGCCGTGGCGTCTGCTGACGGTGGCGAGGCGTTCGTGTTATTGAACCGGTCGGCGGAACTGGCCGCCGATGGAGGCGATCCGGAGCTGGTATTCAGCGTGATTGATGAGATAGGCAGCCGCTATAAAACTGATGCGACCGTGTTGGGCACGAAGCTGTTGAAGCGTTATGCCGCCACGATTACAACGCCGGAAGGTCTCAATACATTCGCGGCGGTCTGCAAACGGTGCATCGATGACTATCTGGCCGAGGGGCGATATGCGTCGGCACTGGATTCGGCCAAGATGATCTACCAATCGACGCTGAAACTGCGAAACAAGGATTTTCGCAAACAAGTGCTGGCCGTGCATCAAGCGGTGGCGAAGCTATACAAGGAACATCAGGCATGCCGGCAGGCGGAAGAAAAACTTGCGCAGGAGCCCGACGATGCGCAGGCGAATCTGATAGCGGGACGTTGGTATTGCTTCAGAAAGCACGACTACGGCAAGGGCTTGCCGCTGTTGGCCAAGAGCGGAGCCGGCACTTTGGCCGCGGTGGCAAAAAAAGACACCGAGTTTTCCGTAGGCGTCGGATCCGAAACGGCCGAAAAGCAAGTGGCCGTGGGCGACGCGTGGTGGAAACTTGCCGAAAAGGCCAAGGGCACCGAAGCCATCGG
>JAFGTN010000615.1 GCA_016934075.1 Pirellulales bacterium | reverse complement strand
TCCATGTAATTGAGAATCAAAACCAGGGAACTCCATCCGCCGCCGCCCATACCCGACGGACCCGATCGCGAAGAGCATCCCGGCGGGAAAGAATTGAAAGTCGAATAATAGTTATGCAATCCCAGCCCGATCTGTTTCATATTGTTCGAACAATGCATGCGCCGCGCCGCCTCGCGAGCCGCTTGCACGGCCGGAAGCAAGATCGCGATAAGGATGCCGATAATGGCGATCACAACCAGCAACTCGATCAGAGTAAATCCGGTTTGGGATGAATAGTGGTGTTTCATGATAATCTCCCAAGGGCAAGTACCTCTACCGAGGCATTGCGGCGTGAATAATACCAACCGTCTCCCTGCACAAGCAAAACGTATACGACGATGACAACCCAGTCGAGCAGGTTAATAATAGAAGTAATTGTTGAATTTGGCACATTTGACCTTTCAGTCGTTTTGTCCCGTGGTATCGATGCCTATCATGTTCAAGCCGTTCGCCATGTTCTTCGTGTCGGCGTCGATACTTTTCATTCTGGAAAATTGATTACCCTTGGATAACACTTCTTCCACATATAAACCTGAGTATAGCGAGGCCGCTTCCCCAATATTTTCACATTCATCAAGCACGCGATATGTGAGAATCCCATGCAGTTGGCCGTCGGCGAGCCGAAAAATGCCGCCGATGCCGTGATCAACCTTCCAAGCTTTTCCGTTGGGAGCTCGGCCGAACTCGACGTTGCAGTTGCGAGCGGTAATCGCTCGTTCCAAGCCGCTACGGTCGGGTTTAAGTGGCACGATTTGCAGGATATTTCGATCAGTTCCCAACACAGTGTTGGTGGCCAGATACGGCGAGCCGTCGGCCGCCTGGTTCAGCACCAACGGAGTGCCGGTCCGTACGCCTCGAAGCAAAAACAAGCGCTCCCATGCTCGGCCATTATCGCGCGATCGCCACAGCGGGATGTCGCCCTTTCCGGCGACGTGACTGTTGCGTGCGGTGAACAGTAACGATCCGTCCGTGTCGCGAATAAGGCTGGGCTCGTACCAAGTTTCCCCTCGATCGGTGACTGGCGAAAACGACGCTGGCTGCCAGCCATCGGCCCCGTGCCGGAAACGGGCGACGCCGGAAATCTCACCGACACCGGGCCTAGCGCATGTTACAGCCAACAATAAGTCGTTGCCGTCATTAATCGCTGCCGACAAACCAGGTGCATTGATTCGCCAATTGCTGTCAACGGGCCAGTGCTTCCGACGCTTCGGTTGATCGACTTTGAACTGCCTACCGTCGAAGTGGAACTGCTGAACCTCAATTTCATACCCCAGTTGATTTTCCGGTGGAAGTGGCTTTGAGAAGTCGGCCGGATAGAAGGCGATTTGTGAAATCCCAAAGCCGCTGCCGGCGCAGGGATGGGGCCTCCCGTGTGCATCCCGCGCACCGTTTGGCACGAAACCTCCTATCAGCGGATACTTGGCCGTAAGCGACGGCTCGCCGGAGGCTGGATGCGGCTCGCAGCTTGGACGCGAGATCGGCACGACAAGTCCGGCGTCAATCTTCTTCAAGTCATTGAAGAGGATCAGATCGGTGCCCACCTCGAAGTCGCCGTAGGGTGTGCCGTTCCGGCGGATGTTGACAAACAGACCCACGGTGGTGGAATCGAG
This sequence comes from Pirellulales bacterium, assembly GCA_016934075.1. Lineage (GTDB taxonomy): Bacteria > Planctomycetota > Planctomycetia > Pirellulales > Thermoguttaceae > JAFGTN01. Next base: position 12,158 of record JAFGTN010000615.1, on the reverse strand, counting down.
TTGCAGCGCAATGCACAGTCCATAACGCCATTCCTGTCCGTCTGGTGTGTCGGCTGGCCCTGCCATGTCCACGCTCCCATGAGTCACGCCGAAAATGCCCGCTGGAGCCGCTCCGACACCGGCGATCCACTCCACCAAGATTGCGAGCAGCAATGTACACCCCACGACTATCCTCCAGCCCATCGAGTCTAATGGTTTGTTACTCAATTGCATGTGTTATTCCGTGATGTTGAGAACTTTTCCACCGGCTCTGATCGTCATAGCACAGAGTAATTCAATTTCGATGTCTTCGTTCAAGAAGGCGATATATCCCTCGGTGATGGCACTTTGTGTTTCATGATTATATCACCTCGACTTATGCGTCGTGTCGGGTATGAATTCGTTGTTCTATCCGTTTAAGTCTCTACCGTATGATCTTTGTTAGAATGTTCTATTATGTAGGGATTTCCAATTGCACGGGCACTAGTTTGTCGCTTTCGTCGATTGGCTTTTCGTAGGCAAGACGCCAGATCAACCGCCCCAGCCTGACTGCCTGTTGATCGGTGCCGCTTTGCGGGCGGATGTAAGGATACGGCGGATCCGCCGGGCCGAAATAGTCACTTACAACCACTGATGCTTCTTTTTGAGGTTCTAATCCTTCGTCGCGGAGTGTTTGAAGAATTACTTCGGCAGTTGTGGGCGAACGTATGATAAATCCCGGAGGATTTTGCCTGTCTCGTAGCACCTCGCATGCGTTGTCTTTAATTTCTTCCTTGTCTCGCGGTAGACAATGGATCGTAAAGGCGTCGGCGTTGATACCCGCCGCGCCGGCTACTTCGCGGGCACCTTCCATCAACAGATGATCGCCTCGTAGAACACGTTGTCGCATGAACATGGCTATGCGGCGATGCCCCTGTTCCAATATGTATTGAGCCAGCAATTGTCCGATCTGCTTCTGGTCGCGATCCACGAACGGCAATTCGGGCAGTGAAGCATAGGGATGCCCGAACAACGCCACCGGCAATCCGCTGGCGGCCATCATACGTTGCATCATCAGCGAGGCCCGCATAAGCACAAAGCCCTCGGGGAAAGGCGACTTCAGTGCTTCCCGAATAATCTGCTGGATATATTTCTCTTCATTTTCAGACGGCACCGAATGCAATTGCATGCGAACTCCCGGTAGTTCACCCTGCAGGGCCAACATGACATCGTGATTGAACCAGCCTTCAGCTTGGGGATATGTGTCGCCGATAAGTAAATGCACTTGTTGCAATACCGGGCGGTTTTCGGCCATCGGCCCGCCCGCGATGAACGTTCCCTTTCGCTGACTGCGTAAGACCACATTCTTTTTAACCAGAAGTTGCAGCGCGCGGTTGACGGCCGCCGTGTCCACACCCAGCATCTTGGCCGCGTCGACCGTGTTGTAATATCGGTCGCCTTGCTTCAAGTTACGAGTGCGAATGTCGGCCTCGATCCGTTCGGCCAGATGCAGAGTCTTATCCAGGCGTTTTTTGACTTGTGGCATTATTCGCTCCAAAAGGAAAACAGTTTGGCCCCGCGCACGTAAAATCGCATGCGCACCTTTTTGCCCACAAGTTTTGCCAGTGTGGCATTGTCTTTCCAGGTCAGCACATGGTCGAGTCTGTCGACCATTTTCATCGGCACGGCCTCGCCGCGCGTAAAACCCTTGATGGGCGTCCCTTCCAAGTTGAGCACTTCGGCGCAAACCGTGCCCGGCTTCGCAATGGCGTTGACATGCAGTTTATCACCTTCAAGCAGCAGCGGCGCGGTCGTTACGGTACCTTCGTTCCATTGCGTCTCCATGGAGACAAAACCGTCCGGACGCAAGAATGCCAGACCTACCGAGCCGATGTGTCCGAACGGCTCCTCAGCCCAGTGAAGGGTTTGGCGACCCTGGTAGAAGATATAAAGCTTGTCTCCGATACGAATCGGTGGATTGTGCGACGGAGTCACCCAGGCCTGATCCCATGAGCCCGGCGGCCCCCAGGGCAGGAACGTTTGCCGCTCGACGGCCCGGTGCCAATCCACCCCGTCGCGGCTGTACATCAACTGCGTGTCCAGTTTGCGGATGGGAATGAAAAAAGGTTCTAGAAAACCGATATGCAGACCCTGGTAAGTGAAGGTGATCATGCCGTAGAACTGCGTATTATCCGGATCCCTGCCGTCGGCCGCGGCGATTTCCTTCACGAACGAAAACTTCAGCCCGTCATCGCTCTCCCACAGCCCGCAACTTCGATATGGTTTGCCGGGAATGCGTGTGATGACATAGTACTTTTTCCTCAGGGGATCGTACCCGGCGCTCGTGCGATCGCCCGACTTGACGCGAACCCCCTCCTGTACTTTCCAGTGAATGCCGTCGGTGGAAATCGCACTCTTGATACCATGCTCCTTGAATGTGTGCCAGTACATCCGGTATTTCATATCGTTCGTGGGATTGGGATCACGGAACACGGTCGCCGCGTCCATGCTACCCACCATAAAAATATTATTATCTTTCGATCCACGGAATTCATGCAGTCCCAGGTTGGGTTTGTCCCACTTGAATCCGTCACGGCTGGTGGCATAGCACATCATGATTCCGGGCTCGCCTTTGGGTGGAAATTTTTTGTAGACCTCGTACCAGGCTTTGAACAGCTTCTCTTCCGGTTCGTAAAGAATCGAGCCCCAGGTAATTACGCAGTTACCTTCCCAAGGCCTGTCCCACGTCAAAACCGGGTTGGCATGATACTTGTTCGGTTGGTTGACGATTCGCTCGATGCCTTGACTCCTCGCGATCAATTCGTCGTCGATGAACAACTGATGCGTCCGTCCTACCGTTCGCAGCGGTTGCTTGGGATATGGTATGGACATCGCTTTCGGTTCGCACACTTTTTCGATAATTTTCAATTCGTCGATCGTGCCCGCAAAAGTCGAGTCGTCGATGTGCGAGATGTTGCCGACTACAAGAGAATTGGCGTTTGCGGCCATTTTTGCTTCTCGCGAAAAAGCGCCGGCCGGTTCGCCATTGACCATGAATCCTACTTTTTTTCCGTTGAAGGAAACGCTGATGTGCGACCATTTATTCAACTCGATGGGAGTGTCGCCCATCCAGGCCGCCTCGCCCCAGCCGTCGGCCGCCGAAAAAACGGCCGCTTGCAACTTGCCGTGATTTAGGGCGACCTGAAACGAGTAATCCTTGCTGATGATAGCGTTCACCCTTTTGTCTTGTGTTGGGTATATCCAAGCGTTTATCGTAAATGCATTACTGCCAAAATCCATGCTTTTCGAATGCGGCGCGACAAGCAAGCCGCCTTTTCCGTCGAACAGCAGTGCCTTACCGGATTTTCCGTCGACGATAACCGGCGACTTGCCGGATTTCATCACCGCCAGGTCGTTTTCCTTGCCGGTTAAATCATAAACAAACGCTCCGTCGTTCGCGTCGAATGAATAGGTCGCCACCAGGCCGGTATCCTTTTTGCATTCTGCCGGAGCTTTAGCCTGTTTCTTCAATGCCGCGTTACGCGAATCGGCCGAAGGACGAGGGACCTTTTTCGGGGCCGTGCTCCCGGTCGGTTTGTTTTTTCGGGCAGTCTTCCCCGCAAGCTTGTTGTGATACGCCTCTCCAAACTTGACCGACATATCGCCCCCGTAAAACCAATTGATTGGTACCACCTGCAGTCGCCAGTCGTAGGTGTTTTTCTTTGTCGGCGAGCAACTGTAAGTAATCACGGCGTTGCCGTTGCAAAAAGACACGTTGGCCATCGTCATCTTGCCCTGAAAGTCATCGCCGCCGTCGAGCAGACGCAAAGAAGTCCAGGTCTTGCCATCGTCGGTGGAAACGGCCGTTTTTATGTGAGATCGCGGCCAGACCCCCACAATCTTTTCCGGCGCCCCCCAATTATAAATCAACAATAAGTCGCCCGTGGGCATGCGTTTCACGGTGGGCATCGACCCCGGCGCGGCAATACCACTGTCGACCGGATCGCTCCAGGTGGCGCCTTTGTCTTTGGAATAGCTCACGTAAAATGATCCCAGGTACGTGCGCAGAAACATTTTCAAGCGGCCGTCTTTCAACTCGACGATCTTGGGCTCCTCGGCGGCCGGATCAACCCGCCCTCCACTGGAACCTTTTGGCGCAGTAATTTCGTTTGATCTCTTCCAAGTCTTGCCGCGGTCGTCTGAATAAAAACAAAACGAGCTGGAAGACTTGGCGCCTTTCTGATACCTCCACACCGGCAAAAGCACACGGCCGCCGCTGATCTGAACCGCACAGTCGCTCGGCATAATCGAAAAACCGTCAAAAGGCATTTTCTTCGGGCGGCTCCACGTTACTCCACCGTCGGTGGAACGCTTCACCCATTGTCCGCCATCGACTCTAGCGACGTTAACAGTACTGAAAAACGCCAGGATGCTTCCGTCGTCCAGCTTTATCAGCGAGGAGTCTCTGACACTTACCTTTGCGATGTTTTCCTTTTCCTGAAACACCTTGGCCTTGGAAAGTGGTGTCCATGACAGACCACCGTCGTAGGAATGTAATTCCAACAGCCGGGCGGGCGTGGTGAAATCATGCCCGCCCTCATCATAGCCGGTCACGACCATCATCAGATGCTTTCGGCCATCGAGGTTGATGATCGAGCCTTCCGACCACCGGTAGATACCGTTTTTGGACGGGTTAGATGGGTATAGCACCTTGTCGACAAGCTTTTTTGCTTTTTCTGCCTCCTTCACGCCAACCCCCGCTGCTTGACGGCCATACGTCTCGCCGTAGACGACCGACTTGTCGCCTTCGTAAAACCACTTGATCGGCATCACCTGCAGACACCAGTCGTAGGTGTTTTTCTTTGTCGGCGATTTACTATAAGTAACCACGGCGTTGCCGTTGCAAAACGACACGTTAGCCATCGTCATTTTGCCCACATAATCCTCGCTGCCGTCCAAATGACGCAATGAACTCCAGGTTTTGCCGTCGTCGGTGGAAACGGCCGAACTGATGCGATTTCGCGGCCATGGACCTGAGATTTTCTCCTCCGCGGCCCAATTCCAAATCAATAAAAGATCTCCGCCCGGCATGCGACGCAAGGTGGGCATAGCGCCGGCGGAGGGAATTCCGCTGCTTTTCGGTTTGCTCCACGTTGCCCCGTCGTCATCCGAATAGCTGACGAAGATCGACTTCAGATAAGTCCGCATGAACATCATCAGTCGCCCGTCTTTCAATTCGACCACGGTGGGCTCCTCGGCCGCCGGATCCGTCTTTCGTCCGGTTGCCCCCTTGGGCACGCTTAGCAGGGCCGTCTTCTCCCAGGTCTTTCCCCGGTCGTCGCTGAAATGGCAGTAGGCATGCGTGGATCCGCCCTTATCCATACTCACCCACGACGGCAATATGATTCTCCCCTTCGAGGTCAAATAAGCCTTGTCCGAAGCCAACCCGCCGTATCCCTCATAAGGCAAACGTTCCGGCTTACTCCACGTCTTGCCGTTGTCGAGCGACCGCTTCATCCACGTTCCGCAGTCGCACCAGGCCTTGTTATTCACCACAAAAAAGCAAAGCAACTCCTTCTCGTCCAACCGCAATAGCGACGGGCCGAGTATATTAGACTTGCCGATGTTCTTCTGAAACACCGTGAGCTTGTCCTGCGATGTCCACGTCAGCCCGCCGTCGTATGAATCGGCACGAAGAATATCACCGGCCGTGTCATCGTGACCGCCGAATCCCAAGGCCGTAACCAACATCATTAAATGTTGCTTGCCGTCGAGCGAAATAATCGAAGCTTCAGACCAACGAAACACGCCACCTTTGTTCGGATCGTGAGGGTAAAGCACTTTGTCGACAAGTTTCTTCGTCTCCGCAGCCGAGACGTTTGTGACCGCTAGCCCAGCGAGGATAACCGCGGAAAAAACACTTGCTGCCAGAAGCACACGTCCGGAACTCTTCATAATTTGCATTTTGCTATTCTCTTAAGTTATTGGCTTGTTTTGCTTATTACAGCGCGCCATGCACACAAGGCAGTAAAAACCGGATGCAGATGAGTGTAACGAATAATATTTTCAAGTCAATAAAAATATTTCAAGCAAGCAGAAAGTATTGTGTTTTACCGGATTTAATGGCTGAATACACATCAAAACCCCCTCTTATGTACTAGCTCGGTCCGCGAGATTTACCATCTCGAAAAGTGTTTAAGTTTGCTTTTGAGCGTGCGGATTATTGGCCGGATCGTACGCAAAAAAAGCTCGACATTGCACCACTCTGGACAGCGATTTATCGCACGACATTAAAGCTACCCGGTTATTCTATTTGCAGCGTGGCGGATGTGTTGCCGTCTGTGTTGTTGTCTTAAGGACAACCGCCCGTTAAGCTGTGCAATTATGTCGACACCGAAAAACCACGGAGCCTCGAAAGCGAGGAGCTATCAGAATGGCTTATGATGGTGTAATAGAGGATGTGCGGCTAGCCGTCAGACACGAAAAACCGCGCAGGTTGCCGATTTTCGCCTGCAGCGAAGAATTCGACGTACGCTGGTACGGCAAATTCTTCTACGAAGAGGTCTGCCAGGACGGTGAAAAAATTGCCGAGGTATGGGCTGCCGCCATCGATGAATTCGATTACGACTGGGCATGGGTGCAGGTCGACGATTGCTTTGAGTTCGAACCTTTGGGTGTCGGGACTTATGGAGAAGGAGATATTCTTCGCGCTACCCGCGATTATTTGCCGGTTAAACGCGAAACGCTCACCTCCCTGAAAATTCCCACCCCGGAATCTGACGGCCGCATGCCCGAAAAACTCAAAGCCATCCGCCTGCTCAAAGAGCATTTTGGCCAGAGCGTGCTGATCGAAGGCAGTTGTGCTGCGCCTTACAGTTCAGTGGGGCTTCTATTCGGCTTACAGGACACGATGATAATGTCGGTAACCGAGCCGGAATTGCTGGCCGATGCGTGCGAACTGATGCTGGCAGTACAAACCGTCTATGTAAAAGCGCAAATCGAGGCCGGGGCCGACGCCATCTGGCTGGGGGATTGCAACGCCTTTTCCGCCATGCTTTCGCTAAACCAATACCGACAATACGCACTTCCTTTCTGCAAGCGGCTGATCGATGTGATTCACGATTGTGGTGCTATGGCCCATCTGCACAACAGCGAAATATCCACCGACTACCTTTTGGCAGAAGCCGAGACGGGCGCCGACATAATCAACTGCGGCCCGGCCGCCGATATTGCTGAAGTAAGAAACGCGATGACCGGCGTAAACTGCTTCAGCGGCAACCTGGATCCCATCGAGGTGCTCATGCGTGGAACACCAGAAGATGTGTCGCGCGAGGCCAAGCGAATCGTCCAGACCGGTTACGCCCAGGGCGGATATCTTTTCAACACGGGCGAAATGAATCCCCGCGACACACCCGTCGAAAACATGAAGGCCATGATTAATTCGGCTCGAGAGACGGCGGAAGAAATGAGTTAGAACTGGACTTGGCGATCGACCGTTCGCTTGCCGAGAATGGCCGAAAAATTCGCCTGCCATTATAACTCGGTATAAAGCTACCAACTCGGTGTTGCTCTGCGCCAAGCTCTTGACAAACCCGAAACGCTTCAACGAGAATAGAGTGCGGTTCCGGAAATCGGTACATCTCCCCGTATTTGAAAAAAGTACCACCTTGCCATGTTTTACGCTTCTTTTGTTGTAGTAGCCCTGCAATTGATGCTCGCCACCGATAACAATTTGCCGGGCATCAATAAAATGCCCTCCGGTGTGCTGGTCGAGGGCGAGGACTTCAAACTCAATGGCAAGTGGAAGGTCCAGCATGGCAAAATGCATCCCGGCTTTTCGGGCAATGGCAGCATTGCGGAAACAGCCCGTCCGGGAATCGCATCTTCCATGCCCTCGAAGACTATTACCGTATCACGAGCTGGCAAGCATACCATCTGGGTGCGTGCCTGGTTGGGTGGTCCGCCCAATGCGGGGATATTCGATAGAGAACTGACCGTTGTGGTCAATGGCAAGACATGTAGCCCGACGCATCGAGGTTTTGATGGTAATGGCTATGTGTGGGAGTTTGCCGGCACTGTTGACATCGGCAGTGATTGTATTGCGCGGCTCGAAATCAAGGACCTGGGCCGTTCGCCGACCGTCGTCGATTGTGTGCTTTTAACCGACGATTTGCAGTTCAAGCCCTCCAATTGGACGGGCAATAGTCGGCGCCCAAGCCCGGTGGTTCCATCTCTTGCGGCAAGTATTCCCCCGATCGATGCCACCCCCTTCCATCTTCCCAAGGCGGCTAAGCAACACGTCGAAGATCTGCACGGGTCGAACTGCGAGTATCAAGTTAACGTGGGTGGCACCCTCGATGAATTCAATACGGCCGACTATCTGCTGACGTATAGTAACAACTATCGTTTGACAAATAAGTTCCAGCCTAACGAATATCTAGTTATCGAAAATGTCGGTGATGAGGACGTGATTAATCCGCATCTTGTGATAAACGGTCGGCGCAACTGGTATTCGGCGGATACGATCCTCAGCAGCTTACTTCGCCCCGGCATGAGCGACGCCGAAAAGGCCATGGCAATCTGGGGTTTCGCGTCCAGCATCGAAGTTCAATGTCACGACAACAACCGCCGCGTGGGACCATATTACCCCGAAGAAAAATCAAATCCTTCGCGAAATACCTACAAGGAACGAGCCAATCCCGTAAAAGCGGCGAATATTTATTATTGCAGCGGCTGCCAGCTCTCGGCGACCAATTGTGTCGTGCTCCTGCGGCAAGCCGGCCTGGGGGCTCGCGCGGTTTGGATGTGTCCCATGGATCAATACGAGATACACTGTGTGGCCGAGGCCTGGTACGACGGTGCCTGGCACTTGTTCGATCCCGAGCGACGCGCTTTCTATCTGGAAGGCGACAACACTACGGTTGCATCTTATGAAACGTTGCATAAGTATCCGGACTTGGCCGAGCGCACGCACGACGGTGGTTTTGCGGCTAAATACATGGCTAAGCGGTCACATGCCGAAGAGTACAAAAACTATTACCCGCCCGCGGTGATGCCTGTTGATCGGGACTGGGTGGGCGAGATGTCGATGACGCTGCGGCCCGGCGAGAAGTACATCTGGCAGTGGAGCAACATCGGCAAGTTCCGTCACGGTCTCAACCCGCGCAATCGCAACTACAAGCCCTATCGATTGGCCAACGGCAAAATAATCTATCGCCCCAAGCTTGAAGATCCGGCTTTCCGCACCGGTATTCTCTCCGAGCGCAACATCATAACCACCACCCAAGACGCTTGCCAACCTGCGGTCCATGCCGATCGTCCCGGGGCTGTCAGTTTCGTTTCATATAAGATAAAAACACCATACCCGATCGTGGGTGGTGTCGTCGGCGGTAAATTCCATCGCAAGACCCCGGCCGATACCTGTAGTATTTACATTTCCGCAAACAATAGCGATTGGACAAAGGTCTGGTCGGCTGAAAAGACGGGCCGGATCGAGCGGTACCTGTCGGTCGACAGCATTCTGCCGGTCAAGCGTGGGGCGGCAATTTACGAGTGTTACGTGAAGTACAAATTCACTGCCGCGACCGATCCCATCGATGCCGGTATCGACGATGTATACTTGGAATTCGATACACAGATGTCGCTTGCCGGGCTACCGTCGCTTTCGGTCGGCGAAAACAAAGTTGTGTACCGTGACGATACTCGAAAAAATCACCTCTTACGAATTTCGCACGGGTGGCGGGAAAGTTCTGACTCTAAGCCGCCAATTGCACCCACCAAAGCGATTAAGCCCGAGAACAGCGCCCGGGCATCATCGGTCAAGACGCTTGTTTGGGCTCCGGCACATGATCCCGATGGTGAAAGCATCGCCGACTATCATGTGCAGGTCAGTCCGCGCGAGGACATGCTTCACACCGTCTCACCCAATTTCGATCTGCTCACATACTCCGCGGAGCCGCAATGGGATGTGCCTCAAGGCTGGTTTATCACAGGTAAAACCTATTACTGGCGCGTCCGAGCAAGAGACAATTGGGGAGCCTGGAGCGGTTGGAGCGCCGTATGGAACTTTACGATAACACCCTGATAATTTTATTACCAAACACTTTTTAACAGGCGATATCATCATGTATCCGAATACAAATACCGATTTGACTAGACGAGGTTTCCTTGGCGGTACGGTGGCGAGCGCTCTTACCTTTTACGCTTCGCAATCCCACGCACTGGCGGCTGATGCCGGGAAGCCCGACAATGGTTGGCAGATCGGATGCTGGACACGCCCATGGGCGAAATACGATTACCGTGTCGCCATGGACGCCGTGGTCGAGGCCGGTTACAAGTACATTTCATTTACAGGCGCGAAAACCAAGACCGGACGTGTTATCGCTACCGGCACGTCTATCGAGGAAGCCGCGAAAGCGGGCGACGAAGCCAAAAAGCGGGGGCTGAAGATCTCTTATGTCTACGGCGGAGGATTGCCCTTGCACGAAGGGCCCGAGGATCTGAAGAAAATGATTGACAGATGCGCCGCCGCGCGGGGGCGGTACGTAGTCATATCACGCATCGGCAGCGAGAAACAGATAGACCACAACTGCAAGGTCATCGCCGGCTGTTGCGATTATGCCACCGATAAGAATGTGGGGCTGGTCATCAAACCGCACGGTGGTCTCAACGCCACCGGCAAACTCTGCCGTCGGGCACTGGAAAAGGTGGCGCATAAGAATTTCACATTGCTATACGACCCCGGCAATGTTTGCTACTATTCCGAAGGCAAGATCGATCCCATCATTGACGCGGCCACGGTAGCCGGCTTCATAAGCGGAATGTGCGTCAAGGATTATCGCCATCCCAAAAATGTGATGATCACGCCCGGTACCGGCCAGATCGATTTCCCCACATTGATGAATCAGCTTAAAAAAGGCGGTTTCACCAAAGGCCCGTTAGCCGTCGAATGCCTAAACCTCGGCTCACCCCAAAAAACACTCGAAGAAGCGAAAAAAGCCCGTCGGTTCGTGGAAGAACTCGTCGGCATTGCCTAGAAAAGATTGCCTGTTGATCGGGCGTCAAGACGAGTGAATTGTACCATGCCGTGTTTAACCATCGGGTGATCCGTAAAGGGCGATGAATCCGATGGTGAGGAGAAACAGGAGGTAGAAAGTGACGGCTAAGAACAATATGCACCATTCCCTCCAATTACCTGGAAAGTTTTTCCAATGAAGTATTGAGGAAATGGAAGTCTCCTTATCGTAATTTTGCTTCGGACCGAATCGGGCGAATACAATGAGGATCAGCAAGGCGATGCCCCACCATTTCCACAGGGAAACCACCCACTCAAAAAAGCCCAGTTCATAAGGTGCCGCCAATTCCGAAGGTATGGAGCCGAACAGGATCACCGTTGCCACCAGCATCACTGCAAACACAGTAGGTAAAACGAATGAAAGGTGTCAGGTACTTTTTCTAGGCCTGTCTTTCGGCTTGATTGTTCACTCGAGGTCCAGTTTGACGGCGTTTTGTTTTACCTATAACACGTTCCCGCTGGCGTCGTTATGGTTTGAAGATTAAACTGTTACTCCTTATTTTCCACTGGGCCAACCTGGTGTTACCAGTCTACCCGTAGCTTTGCCCAGCGGATTCCACAAATGCCTTGTTCTTTCGACCAGAATGTGGCCAGCAGTGTGTTGTCGTGGAGGCGGATAGCAGTGGGGAAGCCGAAGGCGAACGAATCGAGTTCAGAGAGACCGTCGGGCTGGTCGTCTGCAAGGTTTCTTGTCGATTGCGGATCATAGAGCAGTCCTTCGTGGTGAACAGTCCAGCGTTCGTTGTCGAAACTGACAAGGCCCATTACGATCGCCTGGCGGCCGTAGCGGCGGTTGTAAAGCACCAGCAAGCGATTGTCGCCCAAGTGGACGGGCGTGAGCGTTTGCCCATCGATGCCCGTCGATCTGACCGGTCCCCAGGTAGAGCCGTCATCGTCGGATATGCAATAACTGTTGGGTTTGTCCCGCACATCGCCGAGAGTGACCGTCCACGCGGTGGCCATCACCCGCCCGGGGGCGATCTGGACCAACTTCTGTTCGAAGAAGCCCAGCTTCTTATTGGGATCTTCGAAGACGACGGAATGCCCGGGCCACGTCTTGCCGCCGTCGTCGCTGATGGCCACCAGCACCTGTTCGCCCAAGCGGCTCTTATCGGGCAGTGTTGCG
>JAFGTN010000614.1 GCA_016934075.1 Pirellulales bacterium | reverse complement strand
GACAAGAGTGCCTCGCGACCACCCGTCTTTCGCGGCGGTACGAATCCTCTCGACCTGGGCGAATTTTTCACCAGCCCGAATTGGCGACCGTCTTCGGAGATCCGACCCCAGTACGGCATTTTAGCCCTGGCAATCGGTTCGCTGGCTGTTGCCGTCTTGGCCATGGCGATTGCCGTCCCCTTCGGGCTGGGGGCAGCGGTTTTTGTTTCCGAATTTTGTACCGGCAAGGTTAAGGAAACTCTCAAAATAGTCATCGAAATGCTGGCTGCCGTGCCCTCGGTCGTTTGGGGATTTATCGGTATGATGGTCCTGGGACCCTTGATTATGGACGTGACCGGCGCGCCGGTGGGAGTTAACCTTCTCAATGGTGGCATTATTCTGGCGCTAATGAGCGTGCCGATCATCGTCTCGGTGGGAGAAGACTCGCTGAAGGCCGTGCCCGATTCATACCGCGAAGCCGCCCTCTCGCTGGGCGCCACGCGATGGGAGATCGTCACCCGCGTCTTATTCCCGGCTGCCAAGAACGGATTGTTGGCTGCCGTGCTCCTGGGTGTGGGACGTGCCATCGGCGAAACCATGGCCGTGCTCATGGCCACGGGGCACGCCGTGCAGATTCCGCATAGCCTGCTCGATCCGGTACGAACATTAACGGCCACGATCGCAGCCGAATTGGGTGAGACCGTCGAGGGCGACACACACTATCGCGTGCTGTTTCTCATCGGCGTCGTTCTTTTTGCCGTGACATTTGTTGTCAACCTTATTGCGGACATAACGGTGAAAGGTATTCGCAGTGATAAGTCAGCGTGAGGCACATTCACCGCCTGTCGTTTGCTACCTGTTGCCCAAGGGGCACGGGAACCGGGGACAATATGCCGCCGATGACGAGCTGTCGTTCGAAGAAGTGTTGCAGGATCTGGAACAGCAGTGCCGCCAACATGCCGCAAATTACGGCTTCGACGCGCAACCCTGGCATGCCCAGATCCTTTGCGCCAATCCCGGCGATAAACCCCGCGCCGGCAAACCGCACTACCGTTTCTATGTCGACGCCAAGTCGGGCGGCGCGGGCGGCGACGGTTCCGAAACCACTCCTTGGCGAGGAATCGACGCGGCCATCGATGGTCTGAACAATTTGCGGCAGGGAGGCCAGTTGCCTCTCGAACCCGGCCGGCACATTCACATCTCGCATCGCGAAACCTTCTCGGCCACGCCGCTCGAAAAACGTCGCCTGCGCCGCGAGCGCATCGCCAAATCGCTCTTTGCGGTAGTGACGGCCCTGCTGGTTATTCCCGTGATTGTGATCATCGGCTATCTGATTTTCAGGGCCTGGCCGGTGCTCTCGCCGTCTTTCATCCTCGATAATCCCACAAATCGCATGACTGCCGGCGGTATTTGGGCACCACTGGTGGGAACCGTTTTTTTGGCCATCATCTCGCTCTTGATAGACGCGCCCATCGGTATTCTGGCGGCCATATATCTAAATGAGTACGCTAGCGACAACTGGTTTACGCGCTTGATTAACCTGGCAGTCGTCAATCTGGCCGGCGTTCCCAGTATCGTGCATGGACTCTTCGGCGTGGGGGCCTTCGTGCTGTTTGCCGGCATGGGCAAATCCGTGCTGGCGGCCTCGTGCACTTTGGCTGTTATGTCATTGCCGGTGATCATCACCGCCACCCGCGAAGCACTGGCCGCCGTGCCCATGTCCTTTCGCGAAGCTTGCTGGAATATGGGTGCCACACGTTGGCAAACCATTCGCACGATCGTGCTGCCCAACTCCATCAGCGGCATCCTCACTGGCGTGGTTTTCGAGATCGCTCGCACGGCCGGCGAAACCGCGCCGATCTTGTTTACCGGAGTCGTCTTCTACTGCGCCGTGCCCGAGCATGGCCTGGAGCATTTCATCCCCTACGGTCTTAACGACAGTTGCATGGCCTTGTCGTATCACCTCTTCGCCCTGGCCACGCAGGTCCGCGGCGTTGCCGAAGAAGTCCAGTATGGCACGGCCGTAGTGCTGATCGGTTTTGTTTTGACGGTCAACAGCATTTCCATTGTGTTGCGAGCACGACTGCGATCGCGTAAGAAATGGTAGCCCAATCGTGAATGCCCATATAAGTTTCCAGAATGTCACCGTGAAGTACGATGCCAAAACGGCACTCGATGACATTTCCCTGGAAATTCCCAAAGGCCAGATCTTCGCCATTATCGGTCCGGCCAATTCCGGCAAGACAACCTTGCTGAAGTCCATCAACCGCACGCTCGACTTCACCCCCTCGGCCAGGCTGGAAGGTCAGGTGCTCGTCGGTGGGCAGGATGTTTATCGCATGCGAAATGTCTACGAATTGCGCCGTCGTGTGGGCATGGTCTTCCCGCTGCCCGTCGGCCTGCCGCTTTCCGTCTACGAGAATGTGGCCTACGCGCCGCGCCGTGCCGGCATCCGCGACCGGGGCACGCTCGATGAGCTGGTCGAACGATGTTTGCGAAACGCCATGCTTTGGGACGAAGTCAAGGACCGCATGAACATACTCGGCACCAAGCTTTCCGGTGGGCAGCAACAACGACTCACGCTCGCGCGGGCTCTCAGCCATCAACCGGAGATTCTCTGCCTCGACGAGTTTTCCATCGCCATCGACCCCGTTACCACCATGAAAATAGAGGATATTCTTCGCGAGTTGAAGAAAGAAATGACAGTCGTCTTGGTGACGAACCTCGTACAGCAGGCCCGTCGACTGGCCGACCGCACGGCCTTCTTCAGTGCCTCGAAACTGATCGAAGCCGGCGACACTGAAACGATCTTCACCAGTGCCAAGTGCGAATTGACCCAGCGGTACGTTACCGGAGATTTTGGATAGTGAATACGGCAACAACCCAAACCAACGAGACCACGCCGGCCGCGGAGTCCGCGACCCGGTACAGCATCCAGACCGACGGCCTGAATCTCTGGTACGGAAAATTCCAGGCGCTCAAGGATGTTTGCGTCAGCATCAAACCGAGCATTATCACGGCCTTGATTGGCCCCTCCGGTTGTGGCAAAACCACGCTCTTGCGATGCTTCAATCGCATCAACGAACGCTATGAGAACGTTACCACCACCGGTCAGGTCACTATTCTGGAAAAAAATATATACGACTCGAACGTCTCACTCAGCGAGCTGCGTAAAACCGTGGGCATGGTGTTTCAACGTCCCAATCCCCTGCCGATCTCGATCTACAAAAACGTGCTCTTCGGTATTCGCGTGCATACTCCCCGCAGCACTTTCACGCGCGACCAGCGCGATGAGATGGTCGAATCGGCCTTGCGCGACGTGCAGTTGTGGGACGACGTGAAGGATATGCTCCGCAAGAAGGCTACGCTACTTTCGCTCGAACAGCAACAGAAACTTTGTATCGCCAGGCTATTGCCGCTCAAGCCGCGGGTTATTCTCATGGACGAGCCATGTTCCGCGTTGGACGCCGAGGGCGTCGAGCGGATCGAGGAACTCGTAAACGAACTGCGCGAAAAGTACACCATTGTCATGGTGACTCACAATATGGGACAGGCTCGACGAGTGAGCCAGGAATGCATTTTCATGCTGCTTGGTGAAATTATCGAGCATGGCAAGACCCTGGATGTCTTCCTCAACCCACAACACAAAGACACCGAAATGTACGTTACCGGCCGTTACGGATAGAAATGAACAAAGGAAATTATCATGTCAGTGCACTTTCAAAGGGAAATCTACGCCCTCAAAAAACATCTTCTGTCACTATGCGCCGTCGTCGATCAGCAAGTGCAACTTTCGGTGCGGGCACTGATCGACCGCGACGAAGAATTGGCGCGCGAAGTACGCAAGCGGGATCTGGATATCGATAATCGCGAGGTCGAGATCGAGGAGGAGTGCCTGAAGATCCTGGCGCTTTACCAACCGGTCGCCGTTGATCTGCGATTCATAGTCGCCGTGCTGAAGATCAACAACGATTTGGAGCGTATCGGCGATCTGGCCGTAAATATCGCTAAAAAAGCCCGCACGCTGGCAGCTTCCGATCCAGTGGCGATCCCCTTCGACTTGACCGGCATGTCGGAAAAAACCCAAGCCATGCTTCGCGACAGCATCGATGCGCTGGTCAATCTCGACGCTAAACTGGCCGACGATATCTGTGGCCGCGACGACGAAATCGATAACATGAAACGCGATATCCGCCATCAGGGCGAAGAGATGATCGTCGCCGATCCGGCTCAAACGAAGATACTCATGCGTCTCATGGCTGTTTCGCGCAACCTAGAACGCATCGCCGACCTCGCCACCAACATCGCCGAAGACGTAATCTACCTGGTCGACGGCAAAATCGTCCGGCACCAAGATGGCGATTAGGCCGGATAGGTTTTGTCAGAAAACACATTGTGTGGTACGCCCTGAGCATAGCTAAAGGCGTGAAAAGATCGGCTTCTCCTTTAAATCAAGCCGGTGCAGAGCGGCTTGCAATTCCCGGAAATTTGACTGTAAAATTCCGGTATGTAATAATCTGTGCTGGTGCCGTGAGTAGTGATCCATATATTCACACTTCTTGCTCAAGTGATAACGATTGTTGAAAGTGATCATCATGTCTAGTTATTCATTTGCGACGGTTGTCGGCTTTGGTGTTTTGACATTGTCAGTTTTTTCCTCCGTGGCCGTTACCGGTCAAGAGCCGGTCGTATTCATCGAGGATGGCAAACCGCTGGCGATTGTCACCAAGGGCGGAGAATGGAAACGGGCCGATGGCTGTCTGACGGGTAGCGGAGTCGCCAGATATCTTTACGGTGCCCGGGAAGTTGGCGAAGGCGACTTCCATATAAAGGCGCGGCTGCGAACTGAAAAACGTAAACGCTGGTCGGCGCACTTCGTGATCGGCGATGGATACTTTTGTTTTAACGGACCGCCGAACCAGCAGGTCGTCGTTGCCGGATCGCTGCTCGGCAAACCGAGGTTGTTGGGCCCTTCGGAAAAATTCATTCCTCAAAGCGCCTGGTTCGACTTCGAGGTAATTCGCAAAGGAGATCAAATCACCTATCTGGTCGACGGGAAAAAGGTCCATGGTTGCAAAGCGCATGCCGGCAAGGTTGGCCGCGTCGGATTTGCGCCAACCGGAAGTGTCATACAAATCAGCGATTTTTCGGTTATCGGCAAAACCACCGAGATATCCTCGCCCGACCGGCGATCCTACAGTATTCCCGAAATCGACCTGGCCGACCAAAAGCATCGCCAGATTGTCGTCGACCGGGAGCAAGGGCAATATCTGGGACACGTGACCACGGTTCTGCTGGAAGACGGCAAGACCATGATCGCCGTCTATCCCAAGGGCCACGGCGCGGGCGGCATCGTGATGAAACGTAGCAGCGACGGTGGGCTTACCTGGAGCGATCGCATGAAGGTGCCCGACAATTGGGCCAAATCGAAGGAAGTACCGACCATTTACCGTGTCGTCGATCCGGCAGGAGTCAAGCGCCTGGTGCTTTTTTCGGGCGCGTATCCGATCCACATGGCGGTTTCCGAGGACGATGGATTGACGTGGTCGCCTCTCAAACCGATCGGCGATTTTGGCGGCGTGGTGGCCATGTCGAGTCTGGTGCGAACGAAGGACGGCCGCTACATGGGGTTTTTCCACGACGACGGGAATTACCTGCAAAGACCGGCCAAGCTCCTGGGGCGATGCTTTCTTTTCACTTCCGAATCGTCCGACGGTGGACTGACCTGGAGCCGGCCAAGGCCGATTGCATCGCATCCCACGGCATTCCTCTGCGAGCCGGGCGCGATCCGATCTCCCGACGGCAAACAAATCGCCTTGCTTTTGCGCGAGGACTACTGGCGACATAATTCGTTCGTTGTCTTTTCCGACGATGAAGGCCGAACATGGTCCGAGCCGATGGAACTGCCCGGTGCTTTGACCGGCGATCGACACACCTGCCGTTACGCGCCGGACGGGCGGATAGTGGTGGTCTTTCGCGACACGGCACGCATCAGCTCGACCTCGGGAGATTTCGTAGCCTGGATCGGCACCTACGACGATATCGTGGACGGCCACGAGGGCCAGTACCGCGTCCGCTTGATGGATAACCACAAGAATCTGCGAAAGGGTATCGACTACGATTGCGGCTATCCGGGCCTGGAAGTGCTGCCCGACGGCACGATAGCGGCCACGACCTACGGTACCTGGACCGAGGGCCGGCAGCCTTACATCGTCAGCGTGCGTTTCAAACTCGATGAGATCGATCGCATGGCCGCCGCGCGTTCGAAAAGTAAATAGTCGCCCGTCCCCGAATTCGCATAGCCCATACCGGCTTTGTTATTTCTCCAGCGTTAAACCGATCAGAATATACAGGCCCTGGATCCCGGTTATCTTCAAGTGGCAAATGGTTTTTTCCGGATGTGGATTCTCCCAACGATACGTGCAGACGACGGTGGGATCGTGCTGGATGCAGTATCCCCGCCATGCGATCTCACCCAGTGTGGGCGACAAATCGCCGCGCCAGTCGACCAGGTGTTTTCGATTCCGGAGGGTGAGATCGGCCGTCGTGCCGTCTGTATACTTCGCGGAAACCTTTGCCACGTCCGGGGCTGAGGAGACGTTGCGTCCGATATCGGCGGCGTGAAGGAACCAGAGGGCTTCGGCGGTTTGATCGACGGGAATGGAAACGGGATGCTTCGACTCCGCATCGATCACCAAGCAGGATTTTCCATCGTTCGTTTCCGGGTTAATCAATTTGAATTCGCAGCCGCCCATCGTACTAAACTCGGGAAATGTATCCTTGGGACAACCCAGACCGTTGCGGTCCGTTCCGACGAGATTTACCGGGAAAAAACGCATGTCGAGTTTCGGACCTTCGTCCGTCCAGCCGCCCTGGCCGTCGCCCTTCTCTTCATCGACATATCCCCGATTCACCTGCGTCTTGAGATCGACAAAGGCCAGTGTTCGTATCCCTAAGTCCAGATCCTCCTCGCGGCGAGCGCCCAGGTTGGTCAACAACGTGGTTCCGATCCGCTTGCATCGGTTTTTTTCTTTCCCGAGGCTGACGTCCCAGAGAATCTGGTCAAGCACCACGCGACGGCCGTCACGTTCGTACACCGCCAGTGCCGCCGGTTTGGTCAACGCTCGCCAGCCGGGGCTGCT
>JAFGTN010000613.1 GCA_016934075.1 Pirellulales bacterium | reverse complement strand
GGCCAGGAAGACGGCCAGGGATTCGGGCTGCTCGTACAATGGATACCGCGAGTCGGCTACTTCACGGCACGCCGCCACGGCGCCGAAGTAACCACGGGCGACGCCCTTGTCGTGATCTGCCCCAGCGGATCGGTCGATGAGGCGTATCGGCAACGTCTAGTCGAATACGTCGAAGGCGGCGGCAGATTGCTGGTGTTCGATTCACCACATAACAGGGCCTCGACCGCCAACAGTATCCTGTGGCCCTTCGGGTTGTCGTTCGTGCAATCGTTCGGCCCGGTGGCCGGTAAGCTGACCTTGCCCGACGGTAAAGCCTGGCCCGGCGCCGATATCGAAGCCGCCTGGTCGGTTTCCGGTGGCGAACCTCTGATGCAAATCGACGGTACACCCGTGGTGGCACGAGTTCAATTCGGCAAGGGCACAGTAACCGTTGTCGGCTTTGCCACGTCCTTCAACGACGCGGCCATGGGCGGCACCTGGCTACAAGAGCCCGATGAAGCGATGATAGAACATTACAAGCTGCTGTTCGGGCTGTTCGAAGCGGCCTTCGATGGGAAGCCGCTCAGCATGCCGAAGAAGGACACATGAAAATTATCAAACATCCATGCATCGATTGGGAACCGTTGCGGCTGCGACTTCACGCGGCAAAAGCAAGCCGGGACTTGGGGGCCAGAGTCGAGGCGGTGTTAAAAGAGGTGTTTCAGATCCGCGAGGCTAGGCAGCTCTGCTCTTGCACGCAGAAGTCCCTCTCGGTCGAAGGCACGCCGCGCTCGAAGAAACTCACGATTTACTGCGAGTGGATATGTGAGAGTTGCCTTGATGTGTTCTATGAGTTACTTGGCGACAAGGTTCCAGAGATAGAGAAAGTGGAGCTTGGAGAGCCATTATCCAATGAGATGAAACAGCAGTTTCGCAATCTCGACCGCAGCCCTTGGGTGAATATCGGCCCCAAGGTTGTAGAGTTCGAGGACGGGTCGACTCAGCACGTCGAGCCCTTTACCATTGCTCGCTGGCCCGTATCGGTGGATGAATTCGACCAGTTCACCCAAACGACCGGGTATGTTACCGGAGCCGAACGGGACGGCGAAGACACATTTCGCTACAATTCCGTTAACTCATCGTTCGGTGATGCGGTCAGGAAGCGAAAGGAAGCAAATTGCCTGAGTTATCTTGACGCAGAGGCGTATTGTCAATGGGCTGGAGTCCGACTTCCAACAGAAGCTGAATGGATAGCGGCAAAACTTTACGAAGAAACGATTTATGACAGAGTTAAAGACCGCGACAAGTACCAGGATAGTCAAGGACGGTTGGTGGGAGCATATCCAAACCATCCAGATCAATTGGAAGAAGGGGGAATGGAATGGAATGGACTCTTGCCGATCCAAATGCAACCGAGGCTGTTGTTCGATTTGGGCCGATACGCTTTCGCTTTTCTGACTGGAATAAGAGACCGAACACTCTTGTGTTTCCCAAAACGGGTTACGACCTTATGGTAAGCTTTCGCGTTATGAAGAAATGAAATGGGCGCAAAATATTTTATGGTGTAAACTGTCTGCTTGGTATCAAGAAATGCAGTCCTAGTTGATCCCAATGGCCCTGAAAATTAGTGTTAATTAGTGTTAATTAGTGTTCCAACTTTCTTTGGTCGACAAGAATTGATTTCTTTTTACATGAAATATCCCCACAATGATCGGAATCATCGGAGTCCTGTTATCACTGGCTTTGTTGATGTACCTTGCTTATCGTGGCATGGACATTATTATCCTGGCGCCCGTGGCGGCGTTGGTGGCTGTTTTGTTTAATGGTGACGCGCCGGTTTTTGCCACCTATACGCAGATCTTTATGCCCGGGCTGGGCCGTTTCGTGGTCGACTATTTTCCCGTTTTTTTGTTGGGGGCCATTTTCGGCAAGCTGATGGAGGGGTCGGGCTCGGCCAAGGTGATCTCTCATAAGATTGCCGAATCGTTGGGCACGCGACATGCCGTTCTGGCTATCGTATTGGCGTGTGCGATATTGACCTACGGAGGCGTTTCGCTCTTCGTGGTGGTGTTTGCCGTTTACCCACTGTCGGCCGCCCTGTTCCGCGAGGCCGACGTGCCCAAGCGGCTTATGCCGGCGACGATCGCACTGGGAGCGTTCACTTTCACCATGACCTGCCTGCCGGGCACGGTGCAGATCCAGAACTTGATACCAATGCCGTATTTCAAGACCACGGCCTTCGCCGCGCCGGTCTTGGGACTGGTGGGCGGGGTATTGATGTTCGTCTTCGGCATGATCTGGCTCAACTGGCAAGTACGGGCGGCCACACGGGCGGGCGAAGGTTACGGCAAGGGTCACAAGAACGAAGACGACGATGCTACACACGACGCGTTGCCCTCGTTCACTGTGGCCATGATACCGATCGTGGCGGTCATCATGTTGAACTATCTCTTCGCCGAACAGATCATACCGCGCTGGGACGCCTCGTACCTGGCCGAAGAGAAATTCGGCGCAACCGACCTCAACCGCGTACGCGGCATCTGGGCGATCCTGGCGGCCCTGTTGCTGGCCAGCGGCCTGGTCGCCATGCTCAACTATCGCTCGCTGAAAAAGTTCAACGAGTCGGTCGGCAAGGGCGCCGTGGGCTCGCTGGTGCCGATATTCAACACGGCATCGGTGGTGGGATACGGGGCCACGATCGGCTCGCTGCCGGCCTTCGCCCTGGTCAGAGATTGGGTGCTGCATATCTGCCCAGGCAATCCATTGATCTCGGAGGCCATCTCGGTGACGACCCTGGCCGGCATAACCGGTTCGGCGTCGGGCGGCATGCGCATCGCGCTGGAATCGCTGGGGAACACCTATTATGAAATGAGCCAGGCGGCTGGCATCGACCCCGAACTGATGCACCGCGTGGCCTCCATGGCCTCGGGCGGGCTGGACAGCCTGCCGCACAATGGAGCCGTGATCACACTACTAGTAGTTTGCGGGCTAACCCACAAGCAATCGTATAAAGACGTAGCAGTAGTTTCGCTGGTGATTCCGCTAGTGGTGACGGCCATCGTGATCGGGCTGGGAAGTCTGTTGTAGGGTGCGTCCGCGACGCACCAGTGTGGCGGTATGTATAAGTCGTGAATTATGGGGAAAAAGTCGTTCCGGTGCGTCGCAGTCACACCCTACAATTACTCACAGCCCATTGCCCATAGCTCATAGCCTCTACTCCCCCGGCACTAACACCGCGCGGTAAATCCGGTCGCCTTGCTCGTATAGTACGTGCCAACGCCCGTCGATTGGGAAAGGATTTGACAATGTGTCAACTCGACCCGAGGCCTTGAATTTGACTTTCGGGCCCTTTTGCCATTTGATCAAATCTTCGGACGTCCAATAGCATCGCTTGGAAAGATCTATCGGCTGTGAAATTCCCACAAAACGCTTCCCTATTTGAACAACGGCAAGCGAAGCGATTTCCTCGGTCAACGGCGTCAGTGCTGCATTATCGGCTTCAGCGATGCGTTGCCAAT
>JAFGTN010000612.1 GCA_016934075.1 Pirellulales bacterium | reverse complement strand
GATATAAATCTGGTCGCCCATCACCAGGCAGCCGTTTGCCACCGACTGCAGGTTCCCCCAATTCCAATCGCCACGTTTTTCCGATGTCGGGCAGAACGCGCGGCGGTCGGGACGATCCCACTGGAATCCATCGCGGCTGAAACCGATGCATATCGAGTTCTACTTTGGTCGCCCCAGCTTTTGAAGTTTGACGGCTTCTTCTGATTTGGCATTGTAACGGTAGTCACCTCGCCAGATGGAAAATAATCCCACAAACAGGCTCTCGTAGGCGACGCAGTCGAGGTTGTACAACTGAGCGGGAACGTTAAAGTCATTCCGCGGCCAATCGAGTTTATCGGCAGCCGTCCAAATAACGGTACCGCTTTTCCATCCTTCGCGGACGGGACTCATAAAATCATCACCTTCCCAATAGTGCCGACTACGGCCCAATCGAGACGAGCTGCGGATACTGAAGACCCACTTATTGCGGAAAGGATTGAAGAAAAACGTCGAACGGTCGCCGGAAACAGGAGGGGCAACCGCCAGCAGTTTGCTCCAGTGTATGCCATCGGCCGAATATGAAAAAAAGAGCTTTCCAGCGTCATAAAACATCATTTTAAAGCGTTGCCCAGGATCCTTGACGCGATCGTCGCGCCAGACCGTACTCGAATCGCGCTCGTGTTTGCAAACGATGTTTGTGCCCGGCACAACATCCAGTATGGGTTTATCCCAATGGATGCCGTCTTTGGATGTTGCGTAGCAGACGGATTTTATCCAACCGCCCATATACCACATTTTCAGTAACTTGTCTTTTTCGTCAAACCAGATTCCACCGCTGAAAGGCATTGCTATCGGCCCGCGTCCTTCCATTTCCCAAAGCTTGTCGGGTTTTAACACTGGGTTGCCTTCATAGAACTTTGGTCGGTGATATGTGCGTTTCAGGTTGGTGTTTGCGATGAGAAAATCATCGACAAACAGTTGGCGCCCCACGTCGATGGGAATCACTTTCGGTGGAGACACAAGATAGGTAGGTCTTAGTGGTTCGGACGAGAAATCCTTGGCACGCGGCGGCCACTCGGCCGGCAACTCGATACCGTTGTATAGGACACTATCCCCGGCACAAGCCACGGATGCCAGAAGCAGGATAAAATATGGACACGTTCCAAGAAGAAAACTCCGCACGAAAGATACCATGATATCGTACTCCCAATTTCAAATAGAGGTTCCGCGACACGTATTACCTGATCTTAGCACGGCCCCAACTTGACAATCGAGTCTTCAAGCAGATCTTCGCATTGAGCTTCGCTCAATGGGCGCATCGGGGCCGGTGCGAAATAACCTGGTATACCTTGTGAGTTTAATAGAACGGTGGCCGCTTGAAAAGACCCGAATCGCCGCAACAAGTCTCGAAAATGAACAATTCTACTGCGATATTCGGCGGCACGCGAGAGATCGCCGGCGTCGACCGCTTTGCCCAGTTCCATGGTCCAGGACGGCATGAGGGAAAAAATGCCGTCGAGATGTTCTGTTATACTCCGCTGAATGAGCGAGTCCATTTGTTCCAGTTGCACGACGATGATCCGCAACCGATCACCAAAACGGCGGATCAACTCCTCGGTCCAAGCCCATTCTCGAGAACACTTGGGCGGGAAAAGGGGACGGGAGTCTTTTTAACACCATCTTGTTGGTGATTCGCGATCGGCCGCGAGGGCGAACGGTGCATTCCAGGCCCAGTTGGGTGATGGTTCGTTTGCGCCATGCTTCGCTGCCGTATGGACTGCTGCGTTGGTTTGACCTGCACAGAGCATCTAGTTCACTTTGCGTTAATGCGCGTTTCAAGTGGTTTTACCAATTCTGTGGCCTGGGAATCGGCCAATCGGCCAGTAATTTTTTTACGCCTTCGTTGCCTTTGTAGTATAGCCATGTGCTGGACCATCGCCAAGGTGCGGCCTTTTCGACGAGGAATGCCCGAACCAACATCAACGTCGCAGAGCGGAGAAATGCAATAGGCTTGAAGTTATTATTATCTTTAACGGAACTTGAGATCTGTTGTCGCGGAAAATCAAACCAGCCAGTCTACCCGCAGCTTTGCCCAGTGGATTCCACATACGCCATGTTCTTTCGACCAGAAAGTGGCCAATAGTGTGTCGTCGTGAAGGCTGATCGCAGTGGGGAAGCCGAAGGCGAAAGAATCGAGTTCAGCGAGACCGTCGGACTGATCATCTTCGCGGCTTCTTGTCGATTGCGGATCGTAGAGCAGTCCTTCGTGGTGCACCGTCCAGCGTTCGTTATCGAAACTGACCAGGGCCATCACTATCGCCTGCCGGCCGTAGCGGCGGTTGAAAAGCACCAGCAAGCGATCGTCGTCCAGAGCGACAGGCGTGAGCGTTTGCCCCTCTATGCCCGTCGATTTGATCGGCCCCCAGGTAGAGCCGTCATCGTCGGATATGCAATAACTGTTGGGTTTGTCCCGCACATCGGCGAGAGTGACCGTCCACGCGGTGGCCAGTACTCTCCCGGGAGATATCTCGACCAACTTCTGTTCGAAGAATCCCAGCTTTTTATCGGGATCGTCGAAGACGATAGAATGCCCGGGCCACGTCTTGCCGCCGTCGTCGCTGATGGCCACCAGCACCTGTTCGCCCAAGCGGCTCTTATCGGGCAGTGTTGCG
>JAFGTN010000611.1 GCA_016934075.1 Pirellulales bacterium | reverse complement strand
TGCCGCGCAACTGCTTGTGAGACGAAAAAGGTTCCGCGAAGGTTCGTATCGAGCACCAGGTTCCAGTCTTCCCAGGTGACGTCCAGAGCCGGTTTGCGGACATTGCATCCGGCATTATTGACGAGGATGTCGATGCGCCCCCAGGCGTCAATCACGGCCGAGACCATTCGCTGAATGCTGTCGTAGTCCCTCACGTCTAAGGGTAAAGGCAACACGCGTCGTCCCATCGCTTCGATTTCTTGCTGGAAGTCTATGAGGGACTCTTGCCGGCGGGCAGTAATCACCAGATCGGCTCCGGCACGGGCAAGTGCCCGTCCCATGTATTGCCCCAATCCACGGCTGGCGCCGGTTATGATGGCATTCTTTCCGGAGAGGTCGAAGGCATGATCCGCCATGCGAGTATTCCTTGACTGGTTTCTATCGTGTGCCAAGCCGATGCCAGCGTATTCTAAATGCTATATGGCATGTTGACAATCCTGTACCGGGAGGGCTACAAGTTTTGTGAAAGTCCATGAGCGGAATGGCACCAGCCATCGATTCCATCCGGAAAACGTTGTCCTGTCGAAACCGGCGGCTAGCGCCGCCCCACTTATTGCTCAGAACTGTTAGATCAAAAGGTGAAAGATGAAAACAGAAACGCGAAAAAAGTAAATAGAAATGGGCACCATTAGCTGGACATAAAGGAAAGCCTCTGTGTAAAATAATAGAAGTAGTATTATCGATGATCCCGGGTCATGCACAACCTGTAATCATGATGTTTATTTACGAAGTTAAAGAGGAGAGGAGAATGAGTTCCCGATCACGCTCGAGGGTTAAGGCCCATGGCCGCGGTTTTACGCTTGTGGAACTGCTGGTTGTTATAGCGATTATCGGCATTCTTATCGCTTTACTGCTACCGGCCGTACAGGCCGCGAGGGAAGCGGCTCGGCGAATGACCTGTTCGACCAACATTAAACAAATCTGGACGGCTGTTCTCACGTACGAGAATCAACACAAGGTCTTCCCGATCTCGTTCTCGCACGTGTCGGTCGAAAAAGGCGAAGCGCCCAACGGCATGAGTTGGATGGTCGGCATCCTTCCCTTCATCGAACAACTAACGCTCTACGATTCGATGAACTTCGACGGAGCTTGTCCGTCGGGGGGCGGAATGTTTCGGCCCGAAAATAAAGTCGCCCGCGAGTCGGTTATTTCGACCTTCTTATGTCCCAGTGACGGCAAGGCCAGTGAATTGCAGGATTACGTATGGCAGGCCACGGCGCCTTGGGGGTTCTCGGGACTCGTTTGGGCCCCGACCTGCTACGAAGGTTCGATGGGGCCGCACAAACCCAACGGGTCAATTTTTTCCGGATTGCCGGAATGTTCGAACTTCGCCTATAACGGCGTCGAATCATGCAGCGGCCTGTTCTGGGGACACACCTGGATGGCTCCCGTGACCATCGCCAGCATAACGGACGGAACCAGCCAGACGATTGCCCTGGGAGAGGTCATTCCCGAGCACAACGACTTCAATTGCTGGGCCTTGGGCAACGGCTGTTTTCGACGAACCCACAGCCCCATCAACTTCATAGACCAGGTTTTCGATCAGCGCGATCCTCGAGCCGTCGCTTTCAACCGCTGGTACGACCACTGTTTCGGCAGCCGGCACGAAGGCGGAGCCTTCTTTTCTTTTGCCGACAGCCACGTGGTGTTCCTGAGCGAGGAAATCGACATGAAAGTCTATCAAGCAATCTCCACGCGAAACCGTGGCGAGGTTGTTGATACAGAATTTTAGCTATTGTGAACCGTGGACTCGTGGCACACAGCTCAGTGCTCATAGCCCATAATCCAAAGCACCCGCCATGCAAAACTCTTATATCTCAAGTCGTACTATATCCATAGTATCGTCCATATTATTAATCGGTTCCTCGTGGGTTTTGCCGGCTCCCGCCGCCGAAACTCTAAAAAGCTATTACGCCCATGACGTGAAGCAAGATTCCCATGGAGTGATTGCGCCCTGGAACGACGGTTGTAACGGCCCTTTGGACGAACGCTTGCGGATCGCCGTGGAGGTGATGAAGCGTTATCCCTGGGTCGATCGTCCCAAGGCCGTGGTGGCGGCTCCCGATTTCGTTTACAACTCGCATTGGAGCATCAAATCCGACGGGACAATTCTAATTCCCCCGACCAACGATTGGATGTGCGGCGATTTGAGCCAACGCGCGTGGAGCATAGTCAAGGGCATGACCGACTACTATGCCTACAGCGGCGATCCCGTGGCGTTCACCTACATACCGATCACGGCCGATTATATTCTCGAATTTGCCCAAACGCCCAAAGATGCTCCCTGGCCGTCGTTTCCCATCGCTACGCCTACCAGGGGAAAGGCTTACGGCAAATGCGATCCCAACGCGCGAAACCAGTTGGATTTATGCGCGATTGTGGGTACCGAGTTCCTCAGGGCCTATCGACTGACAGGTGACAAGCGGTATCTCGACGCCGCCAGACACTGGGGCGACGTTTTTGCCGAAAAGTGCCGCTTCGATCCCAGTATCCCGCCTTGGAGCCGATATGTCGATCCGTCTGTGGTCGGCTGGTCGGACGAACTGACCGGCAGTATCACTTTGATACTCGCTTTCCTGGATGACCTCATAAGCCTCGGCCACACGGGCAAAGACGACGCCATTGTCCGCGCTCGCGATACCGGGAGGAAGTATATTTCCGAAGTTCTCTTGCCCAAATGGCTCAAGAACGACACCTGGGGCCGCAACTACTGGGACTGGGACAATCCCGTGATTTGCGGCATAGTCTCTATGTGCGGCGACTACATCATGGCCAATCCCCAGGCGTTTCCGACTTGGAAAACGGATCTCCGCAACGTGTTGACCTTGATCATCAATCGAAACGGCACCGATCCGAACTCGCACGGGGACATGTATCACGGGGCGTGGGCTTTTCCCGAGTCGTGTACATGCTGTGGCACCTCGCTCTCTTACAACCAATACACGGCGGCTCCCACCTTGCTTCGCTATGCGCATCTGGCCCACGATCCTCGTATATTCGAGATCGGACGGCGCATGATAATCATGGCCTGCTACGACGCGGACGAAAAAGGCGTAGTTAAGGACGGACTTTTCGGCAAGACGGTTGCGACGGGTGAATGGTCGAACCTGGCCCATCCTTGGCCCCTCTGCCAGATCATGGAGGCCATAAAATGGACACCTCAGACCCTGTCACCGAGAAGCGAGAACCATATCATTCGCACAACATCGGTTGTGCAATCGGTTGTCTACGCAAAGGGCCGTATCGAGTACAAGTTGTTCGACGCACCCAACGAAACAATCACTGTGTTGAGACTCTCATTCAAGCCAGATAGCATTTCTGCGGACGAGCAGGATTTGACGTGCCTTTCCGAGCTCGACAAAGTCGGCTATCTGAAAAAACCGCTCGACGCGGGCGACTATCTCGTTACCATACGGCACGACGGCAAGCCACACGTGGTGATTACCGGTCCCGATCCACAAACACAGGTCGATGACCGGGATCTAGAGAAATCCGGCAACTGGCAACAAATGGGCCGCGACGATGCCTGGAATAAATCGCTATCCATTTCCTCACTAGTGGGGGCCGCCCAAAGTATCAATTTCACGGGCAATCAAGTTCGTGTTATCGGCTCGGTCGATACACAAGGCGGCCGCGCCGAAGTCTATCTCGACGGCGAGAAGCAACTCACGCTGATCGATTGCTGGTCCCCACTTGCGCGAGATCAGCAGGTGCTCTACTCTCATAGCGGACTGCCGAACAAGAAGCATGAACTTAAAATCGTCGTCTGCGGCACCGGCAATCCACGTTCGGAAGGTACGAACGTATACATCGATGCCATCCAGTATTCGGACCGGACAGC
This sequence comes from Pirellulales bacterium, assembly GCA_016934075.1. GTDB lineage: Bacteria > Planctomycetota > Planctomycetia > Pirellulales > Thermoguttaceae > JAFGTN01. Next base: position 1,755 of record JAFGTN010000611.1, on the reverse strand, counting down.
CGAATGCGACTTCGGCGCGGGAGGCGGTCCGCGAGAACCACAACGCATGATTTTCGGATATCCAAAGAACCGCGACTATATCGACAGCAAGGGGCAGGCCTGGCGACCGGCGACCGAATGGGTCATTCGTAGCGGGTACGGCAGGGACACGGTCAAGCGGGCCTGGTGGACAGACCGCCGGAGCATCCATATCGGCAGTACAAAGGACGAGGAACTTTATCGCTACGGCGCCCATGGCCGGGAGTTCTGGATCAACCTCACAGTAGCCCCGGGCAAATACCGCGTCACGCTGCATTTCGCCAGTACCCCCTCGCATACTTTTCTTGAGCGAAATTCCAAGGGCCGTCCCATTGACCGCACGGTCGACGTCGAAATCAACGATAAGCCGATCATCAATAAGATGAATATCACCAAAGAGGCAGGCGGAACATTCCGCGCTCTGAAAAAGACCATCGAGAACGTGGCACCCGCGAATGGAGCGATAGAAATACGCCTAAAGGGTTGTGACGATCAGGGGGCCGCGCTGCAGGCGCTGGAAGTTGTACCAATGAAGTAGTGTCTGTATAATCGTTGAAGAAGTTATGAAATGGGTGCCACTGCTGGCTTGTCCAGTAGTGTTTCATTCAGTCAAGCCACTTCACACTGCTGGGCAAGCCAGCAGTGGCACCCTTAACTAGAAATTATCCCGACGAAATAGTATTTTTTTGATGGATAAAAAAGGAAATTTGCAATGCGATTGAACCTCCTCGCTCATACCACTCCCGATTCTTATTCGCTAGTCTATTTCCCACGAGGAGTAACCATGTTTATTCTTGCCTCAATGATCTTATGTTTGACGGCTGTGGATGGAAAATGCGGGGAAAAAATCGACAAAGACAAATTACCGAACATCCTGTTCATCCTCGTCGATGATCTGGGATACATGGATATCGGGGCCAACAATCCCGATTGTTTCTATGACACGCCAAACATCGACCGGCTGGCGGGTAGCGGCATGCGTTTTACCAATGGCTATGCGGCATGTCCGGTCTGCTCGCCCACGCGGCTGAGCATCATGACGGGCAAGTACGCCAGCCGTTGCGATGCGACCAACTACTTTTCGGGAAAGAGAACCGAGCGTTTCGCCCCCGCCCCGTTGCACAATCGCATGGATTTAGAAGAAGTGACTCTGGCCGAGGCGCTTAAGGAACACGGCTACACTACCTTCTTTGCCGGCAAGTGGCACTTGGGTGAAACTGAAGATTTTTATCCGGAATGCCAAGGTTTTGATGTGAACAAAGGCGGTTGGCGAGTCGGAGGGCCGTACGGGCCAGGCAAATATTTTGTGCCTTACGGCAACCCGCGACTGAAAGACGGTCCACCGGGCGAGCATCTGCCCAACCGCTTAGCAAAAGAAACCTGCCGCTTCATCGAGCAGCACAAGCAGGGACCGTTTCTGGCATATCTGTCTTTCTATTCGGTTCACACTCCGCTCGTCGCGCGAACCGATCTGAAGCAGAAATATGAAAAGAAGGCTGAGAAACTCGGTCTCACTGAAAAGCAAAGATTCGCCGACGAGGAGCAGATATACGTTACAAAACGTCCCCGCAAGGTCCGTATTGTCCAAGACCACGCGGTCTACGCCGCCATGGTCGAGGCCATGGACCTGGCCGTCGGCAAGGTGCTCGACAAACTCGAACAGCTTGGGCTATCAAAAAATACCATAGTATTTTTTACATCCGATAACGGCGGCTTGTCGACGAGCGAGGGGCTGCC
>JAFGTN010000610.1 GCA_016934075.1 Pirellulales bacterium | reverse complement strand
CCACTATGTTGGAAGACGGGCGGATCCTCTACAACCGATGGGAATACGTCTACAAGGGCATTGCCGGTGTGCAATCGCTTTGGATGATGCGGCCCGACGGATCGGCAAGCAACGAGTTCTTCGGCAACAGTGTGACTGATCCGGGCGTCTTTTGGCAAGGCCGCCAGGTGCCGGGTCATCCGAACCTGGCGGTATTCATAGGATGCGGGCATGAGCCTTTCGGTGTGGGGTCGGCGATGTTGGTCGATGTTGCTGATGGTCGCAGAACCGCCGAGGCGATGCGAACGCTCACGCCCGACGTAAGAACCCAGGGTATCAGGGGAATATACCACCTGCGAAACGGACGTTGGCGGGAAGACTGGTACGGTCCCTTGTACGTCGATCCATATCCCCTTTCCGACAAGTTCTTCCTCATTGTTTGCAACGAAGACAAGCGATACAACGACCAGACGGGCTACGGTATTTACTTACTCGACACATTCGGCAACCGCGTGCCGGTCTACTCCGATCCGAATATCTCCTGCTGGCAACCGATGGTGCTGGCCCCTCGGCCCACTCCGCCGGTGATTCCCACCATCTCCGAGACCGAGACGGAAGACACGGACACGGCCAAGGTTTTCCTCAGCGACGTCTACCAGGGTCTTTCGGGCGTGCCGCGCGGCACGGTCAAGTACATTCGCGTGATGGAGCAGATCCCGCGACACTGGTCCAGCGAAATCAACCGCCCCGAAGACACGGGACCGGGGCATATTCCGGCCGTCAGCCTGGGAACGCACATCTGGGTCGGCGTGCTGCTGGGGGTGGTGCCGGTCAACGAGGACGGATCGGCCAGTTTCGAAGTGCCGGCAAACCGGAATCTCTATTTCCAGGCCCTGGATGAGGATTACATGCAAGTGCAGGGCATGCGGACGTTCGTGAATCTCATTCCCGGCGAAACCCGATCGTGCGTTGGTTGCCATGAGCCGCGAGCCCAGACGCCCATTTCGCGCGACATGTATTCCCCCCTGAGGACCACAGTCTCGCTTTCGCCTCAGCCGGGCGATTCCGGTGCGCGACCACTCTACTATCCGACCGACGTGCAGCCGATGCTCGACCGGCACTGCGTCCGCTGTCACAACCCCAAAGATCCGCAAGGCGAACTCGATCTGTCGGGCGGATTGACGACACTATTCAGCCGCTCTTATGAGAATATAATTCGCAAGGGCTTGATCAACGGAATTAGAGAATGGGTGCCGTTGCCCAAGGGCGGATTGCCCGGCGGTTCGATGTCGCACGTTGAATACACTCCGCCCTACACCTACGGATCGCACCGCAGCAAGCTGATCGAGCTGCTCCGCAAGGGCCACTACGACGTGAAATTAGACCGGGAAGAATTCATCCGCCTGGTCACCTGGATCGACACCAACGCCCAATACTACGGTTCCTACTTCGGGCGTCGCAATCTGAAGCTCCTGAAAGATCCCAATTTCCGACCCATTCCCACGCTGGAGATGGCCCGCTCGGCGAGAAGCGATATTGATAGAAGCGGAAAGCCGAAGGCGCAAAGCGGTGGGCGGTAGGTCGTGGGTCCTGTATGAAGAACGACTCTTAACCTAGACGCGAAAAGTGTAATACACGTTCTTGTTTCTACCGTACTCCCGGATTTGGGAATAATCTTATCTTGGGTTGCTGCCAGTTGGGTTTCAAGATCACATTCGAAAACGGTTGTTTCATCGGTTACGACGGATGACTCGATGGGACGCGAGCGAATCAACCATTCAAAACCAACGTAGTCAGCCGCTCCCGTGCAATGTTTTATTCGCCGCTCGGATCTAGACAATTGCGGCAACCCAATCGGAGAACCTGTCGTAAGGATTTTCGCAAGCGGGCCGGTCTTCGAAGTAGTAGTATACCGCTGGATCATCATTGACTCCATCGGCGCGAAAGTAGAAGAATTGGTAGCCCTGATGCATCAGGAACACGATTGCGTCATCTGGAAGACGGAACGGATCACCGGATTCTTTGAGCAATTCATTGGCCCATTCATGCAGGTTGAATAGGTAATGATCGTGACAATCGGAGCCGACAAGTTTGGGCGGTGGTTCAGCTCCTGCGATGTTCAAGTAGGCGCGGTACGCAGCAGGAATCGGTAAGCCAAGATGTTCCTCGAGACGGTTGATCGACGAGGAATCCATCGGCACACCCGACAGCCCAAGACGGCGGTAACGGTTAATGAACGAAGTCTCGTCCGATGTCATGGATGCACCTTTGCCTGCCAACGGTGACCATGAGGCGCGCCGAAGGCGTTCCCTAAATGGGCGTGTTAGCTTTCTAGTTTTCCTAATCTTTCGATGTAAGCCTTATTAAACCCGCCACCAAAGGATCTACAAGTTGTTACTGCATACAAGTGTTTTTCATAAGTGAAATGGTTGTCCTCGTTGGCATTGAATTCTATACAAGCCCAAATAAGGCGTTTAAGAACTTCTACGCTCTCCTTTTTGAATTCTGTCATCCATCCATGATTGCCAGCTTTTATATATAAATCAGATTTATAGCGTAGTATATCAAAGTAGGCTCCAGGATCACTCCATTGAGGGAAGTCAGCGTTGAAAAAGGATATCGTGTACCCGTCGGGCAATTCGCTTAAAAGCTGGTCAACCGAGTCAAGGTCTACGCCGTCTTTGAAAACAAAACGGACAGCACCTGTGCGGACATCATTGGGATGGGTGAATGCAACGGATTTCACCGATCTGATGTTTAAAGGATATGTGCTCATATCTAAAACTAACGTCTACGATAACCCACCGAGAATGGCAGCGAGTGACGTTGGTTTCTGTTCAAGACCCAACCGCCATTCCCGGTCGGGTTGATCGCGTGGTTAGATCTCCACTAAACCTGCCTCTTCAATGCATTGCTCAATTGCTTGTTCGGCCGTTCTCACGAAGTCGCGCCTTTGAGAATCGACTGGGTGGTGTCGCAGCCCAAGCAGGTCGACCCGAAGATGCGACACCCCACGGTCAGCATCCGACTGCTTGCCCAGCGCGTCGGTCACACCTTCGATCGTCGCTTCGACGTAGGCTAGGGGCGAGTCACTTTTTTCGTCAAGCTCGTTGCGAAATAGGACAGAACGGTCTTCGAGAACTGGTTGGAGTTTGAGTCGGACAATTGCGAAATGGCCAGGGCAACTCGTCTGGCGCACGAAGCGAGCTTCCGCTTCGACTTCCCGCTGGACTGTGAGGCAACTACACCATCGATCTGCATTGGGCACGTTAATCCTCATTTCTCGGAGCCAACTGTTGGGGAACACGAAGGGTGACCAGAGCGTTTCCCGCACGAGAGGGTCAATCTCCCGCAAGACCTTCAGTCCCTGTGGGTCGTCTGGGCGAAACCGACGGATGTACGATGTCCAAATCGCGCTCGTTGTCACCATATCCCACTTTGGCTCCAGATCAACGAGTTGCTTCGTTAATCGGAAGCAACGGATGACGCCGTGCATGTCGCTATTGCGGATTGCCTGCGTCGCGTGGTCAAACAGGGCGCTTATGCCTTGGTGGGGATCGGGATCCTCGCAACCAAGTACGTCCCGTAACGATGGAACGGCCTCCAAAACCAGGGCCTGCAAATCGCGCCTGGTGTTTGCGTTGTCATAGGGTGGGGACGTCGACGCCATAGTGAGATCTGACTTCTTGTTATTCACAAAGTTTCCATTTGAAAAGCACGTGGTTTCCCGAAGCCCGACGGTAGGATAACAAGGTAACGTGTGTGCGGTCAAGTACGTGTAATGGTTTCATGCGTGGGAAGTTCTAAATGGATGCGTCGATTTTATTAACCTAACACCCGAATTACCGTGGTTATGGAGATGGGTATAACATGGAACCCGGGTGATCTTTTGGAACATAATCAACCACTGAGGGGGTCCCATAATACGTTGTTTTTTGTTGAATATCACGTCACTCCATTGAGCATGTAAGTTGTGGCAGGCGTATCCGATATTGGCCGAGTACGAGTTCCTCTTCTCTATCCATGCCAAACAGAGAAGAGGAACCCGTACTTGGTAATGCTTAAACCGCCGCAAGCGGATGGGCGAACTAGCTCAAGAACTCTCCCAGCAATGGTCTAGAAGCTTTCCCAGCAAACGAACCGTATATACGAAAAAAAACAATACGCCAATTGGGATCGTGATATATATCAACGGTCCAATAATCAACGCAAACCACAGATACATCATCAAGTCCGGATCATTTAATACGGTTGCAAGAACATGCAAAATTACAACAGCGAACATCATGAGCAACAAAGGAGAGAAGGCAAACACTATGATAAGTGCATAGACTGCCAAGATTTTCCCGATTGTGCTAAACACACATCCTAGCAGGAAATGCCATGTCGAACTTGCAGCGGCCAAAATACTTTTAGGTTGTTTCTTACCAAAATTGTTTTTATCAGACGAACCATCCGCATCAGTCTCGGTAACAAGCTTTTTACCGACTCGCGTATCGTATCCGCAATTCACGCAAAGGATAGCCTTTGAGTCCAACGGTTGAGCGCAAGACAGGCATAGACGCGGCAATTCAGCCTCGACCACTGTTTTGTATGTCGCATGCGGAGCAGTAGAAGTTGTGGTTTCCAAGCCCATCTCGGATTCAACATTAGCAGCCGGTGTGCTTTTCAACTCAACTGACTCGATTGGTGGAATAGTCAAGACGCCATCGCACTTTGGACATTTAACCCTCTTTCCGGCCAGTTTCTCATTAGCCTGGAAACGCTTAGAGCACGAGCCACACGCGACAGGAATAGTCATCCGATTCCCCCCGTTATTTCGCATTAGCTGACATGACTAACTATGATACTAAATCGATGATAGCCAGTATAGCACACCTTTTATCATCCTATGTGATTCGTCTGAACATAGTGGCACGTATGAGCCGCGTCAGAAAATGTTCCTGTGATGACACAACCATCGCAATCCCTTATCGGCATTTAAGTTGTGCCAAAGTTGTCGGATATTGGCCGAGTACGGATTCCTCTTCTCTATCCACGCCAAACAGGGAAGAGGAACCCGTACTTGGCAAGGCTAAAACCGCCGCAAGCGGCTGGGCTAACAGCCTGTCCTCTATCCTATTAATCACACACTAAATTGTACGAAGAACCAACTTTTTACCCCCTACCTGCCGTGAAACACGCTGTTCACGGCTTGGAGAAGTGTGTGGGCGGTCGTGGGCTTGTGCAGAAATAGCGATGCTCCGGCTTTGAGGACTTTGTCGCGCACTACAGCAGGATCTTCCGCGGATAGCACTATCACGGGCGTACGGTCTCCACTGTGGCGCAAACGGCGGAGAATCTCAAATCCATCCATTCCTGGCATATTGACATCCGAGATGAGAAGTTTCGGGCGACAACGTTTGAGGAATTTCAAAGCCCGGTGTCCATCCGTGGCAAGTCGGGTACTCAGGCCTCTGCGGCGAAGGACTTCCGCAACAGTGCTCGCCCACGCACGATTATCATCAATCACAAGAACGTCGACGGCAGGCATGGCGGGTCTCCTAAGAAAGCAGAATAGTCATGGATAATAAAACATGGGGAGCCATAATGTCTTTATCGTGGCTGGGAGACCGCGTTGGCGGGACACTCGCCGCGCCACCGCGATCTCGAATTGAAATGTTCCGGAATCCTTCGGGGCACTTCTTTTCGCCGAAAAATTCATCCGGCCTTGACCTCGATTTTTTTGGGTTTCAAGGATTCGGATTTCGGCAAATGTAAAGTGAGTACGCCGTTTTTGAGTTCGGCGGAAATCTTCTCCGCGTCGATCTTCTGGCTAACATGAAACTCGCGGTGGTAGTCGCCGATGTCATACTCGCCGTACACATGCTCATGGCCGTTATGGCGCGGTTCTACCTTACCGAAAATTATCAAGTGCTCGTTCTCGAATTGCACTTCGAGATCTTCCGATGCGACGCCGGGCATATCACCGAAAAGCGTCATTCCGTCTTCCGTCTCGACGATATCAAAACGGGGCACGTATGTGGTGCCACTACGTGTGTGTTCCGCGGTAGCCACATTCGATTCGGTTTCTTTCTTTACCAAGTCTTTCATTGTATTACCTCCTTTTCGAGGTGAATGGTCCGGGTATAAATGTGTTTTGCGTTTCTAAGAATGTGTCTGCTAACTTGCCGTAATAGCGATGCGCCGTTGTTTCGACTGTTGCATTTTAGGCAAGGTAACCGTAAGAACGCCGTCTTTGAGGATCGCGTCCACCTTGTCGGCGTCGACACCACAAGGCAGTGTCATTGCTCGGGAAAAACTACCGAAACTGCGTTCACGTCGATGCCAGGTTCCGTCTTCCACCGCGGGGGCTTCACGCTTGCCTTTAAGCGTCAACTGGTTTCCGCCGGTGACATAGATTTCCAGGTCATCGAGT
>JAFGTN010000609.1 GCA_016934075.1 Pirellulales bacterium | reverse complement strand
GAGAGGCCGGCCGAATGCTGGAAGAAGCCCGACGGGGGGTAGCCGAGATTCTGGGAGCCGATCTCGATTCGAAGCAGCCCGACCGAGTAATCTTCACCAGTGGGGGGACAGAAGCAAATAATCTGGCTATTTTGGGTATCGTGCATAACGCAATGTCCCGTGGCGATTCACCGGGCCATGTAGTGATCTCGTCGATAGAACATTCTTCCGTCGTGGGGCCAATCGAGCAGCTCATGGACGAAGGCTGGGACGTTGATGCTCTTCCAGCAGCCTCCGACGGACGGCTTCGTCACGAATTTCTGGCCGGATTGTTTCAAAAAGACACTCGCCTAGTCACCACCACCATGGCCAACCACGAAACGGGTGTACTTCAACCGATCGCCGAACTTGCTGCTGTTTGTAACAAGGCCCGTGTGCCTCTGCACACCGACGCGGTGCAAATGGCAGGTAAGTTGCCAATAGATTTCCACGCCTTGGGCTTGGCCGCCATGAGCATCTCGGCCCACAAATTCGGCGGCCCGCCGGGCGTCGGGGCACTGGTTCTCCGCCACGGAGAGGAATTGATCCCACAGCAGTTTGGCGGCGAACAGCAGGACGGTCTGCGGCCAGGCACCGAGTCGGTGGCCCTTGCCCGCGGATTGTGGACGGCCATGCGTCTTGCACAGGAAGAGCAGGCGGACTGTGCAGACCGCCTAAACAGCCTAAGGTGTCATTTCGAGACTGAGCTTCGCGGGAAATTGACGAATATCGAAATTCACGGCTCGACCGCGCCACGGCTACCCCAAACCGCCAGCATCGCTTTCCCCGGCCGCGACGCGCGGGAACTAGTCAAATTGCTCGACGATGTGGGCATAGCCTGTTCGGTCGGCTCGGCCTGTACCAGCGGTTCCGACGAACCCTCTCCCACACTGCTGGCGATGGGCGTTTCAACGGAGCTGGCCCGGGCATCATTGCGCTTCAGCTTAGGCAGAACGACCAGTCGGCGGGAGGTGGATATGGCGATTGAGCGGATAGTGGGGGTGTGCGGTTGATAAATCGATGCCTACACCAATCGACTGAAGTTTTCCCCTTTCATTGACCCTGAAAATATCGATAATTAAGGGTATGATGTCGAAAAAACTTCCCTCAAATCTTCCCAGGATGGATAAAACGGCCCTGGAAGTCGGCACCCTGAGTCACGCGCCGGACGACCGAGAATACTGGCAAGCAGCCACGGTGGACGAGCGGCTCGAGGCAATGGAATATCTGCGGATGATTAATTATGACTACGATCCGGCTACCACCCGACTTCAAAGAGTTCTTGAAATTACTCGACTCGGAGAAAGTTGAATATCTACTTGTCGGGGGTTATGCCGTCGGCTACTACGGATATCCTCGAGCAACGGGAGATATCGACATTTGGGTATCTTCTACACGCGAAAATGCTGAGCGGTTGGTTCATGTGTTGGGCCAGTTTGGTTTCAATCAGAAAAGCCTTTCCGAAGAACTTTTTCTCAAAGAACATAGCGTTGTACGCATGGGCGTTCCCCCCGTGCGAATCGATCTATTAACCACCATAACGGGCGTATCTTTTGAAGATTGTTATCCCAACCGCGTTGAGGGGGTTTTGGACGGTGTCAAGGTATCCCTAATCAGCCTGAACAATTTGAGAGAGAACAAAATAGCGTCGGGTAGGCCTAAGGATTTGAGCGACTTAGAATATTTGAAATAAAGACTTTTCCACTATCGGCATCATGTTTTACTTCGCCACTTACAAGCAAATGATATGAGACATGTAATACTAATTCCGATTAGCAGCCAATACATTCCCCACAATACCAAACCTTGCGGAATGAGTTGATCCGTGTTTCCACGACTCCATGTTTTCGCTATCCATGTGATCAGTGCGTCAACTGGATAATTGACAACGGCAAAAACTACTCGAAGTGAACTGTCTTCAGAGATATTCAATTGCAAAACTATGGCGATAGCCGCAAATATAGCCCCACTAGCTCCAATGATTGCGAACCGCCTAAACACATTTGAAGAATTTCGCAATCTTTTTCTTGTATCAACACCGTGTTTGTTTACCATGATGGTTAAATATTAGCGCGCTGTTTGTTCAAGAGTGGGATCCCAAGGTGTCAGAATACACCTTCTTGGGTTATCCAGAAATAGTGGTGCTTTTCACAAAAAATCTTACCCTTTGTGACATAAAATCGAGCTTTCTTGATAAGCTCTGCGATGAATCTTCTATCAAAAACCTAAACCATTTCCTGACAAACACTTAGACATCTAGTATTAACGGCAGACAAACCCTCAAAAAACGCCCTTTCCACCTCGTCGCGGCGCCGCAAAACAGTTACAATACGGGATTGATAATTGGGCACGTCGCTCGACTGTTTTTCGTTTAACTGTTGGACGGATCCTCTGTGGTTAATGGCCTAGTCAGCATCCCCCCAACCGATGGGAATGCAAATGGAGTCGGTCTGTCGATTTCCGACCGTCTCGATGGGGGTGTTTTGCGCGAATTCGTGCCCGGCGTCGAGAACCGTCTAGCCGCGGCTGTTATCGGGGCTGTGCTCACACAACCCTTGACAGGCGACGGCCCCAACGGATTCAATCCTCTGGTGTTCTTCGGGCCCAGCGGCAGCGGCAAGTCGCTGCTGGTCGAGGAACTGGCCACAGCCTGGCAGAACCTGCATGGTAAATACAAAACCGCCGGCAGGGTTGTATGCAAACCGGCCGCACAATTTGCCCAGGATTTCAACATCGCCGTTGACACCCAAGACGTCGAACAATTCCGCAAGGAACATCGCCGCGCCGGATTACTCATACTCGAAGACATCACGCGTTTGGCCGGTAAAGAACCGGCTCAACATGAACTGCGAGGAACGATCGATGCTATCGTCCGCAGTGGTCGTCGACTGGTGGTCACCGCCTCGCTCCCGCCCGGACAGTGGCCCAACGTCATGAATGATCTACAAACTCGACTTGTCGCCGGGCTGACCGTACCACTGGCCTTGCCGGGAAGAGAATCGCGAGAGATCATACTAGCACGCCTGACCATGCAACGTGGAATCGAAATGCCCGAAGCCGTGATAGCGATGCTGGCCGCGGCCATCGAGGGTCCGGCTTCGAATCTATCGGGCGCATTGAATCAACTTATGGCCGGTAATGAAGACAGTCATAAGATCACCATGTCCGACGCACGAGAGTTCTTATCGCATCGAAGCGGGCCGCGTCAGCCAGAACTACGCGAGATTGCCACGGTCACGGCTCGTTCGTTCTCGCTCAAGGTGGTCGATCTGCGCAGCCGTTCGCGTGCCCGCGCGGTGGTGACGGCCCGCGGCGTGGCCATGTATGTAGCGCGCCAGCTTACACACAACAGCCTGCAACAGATCGGACACTATTTCGGCGGCCGTGACCATACGACCGTATTGCACGGTTGCCGCAGAACCGAGGAACTTTTACATACGGAACCGGCCGTGCAACGCGCGGTCGAACAAGTACAAAACAAATTACGCGCGGCTGGATAATACTATCCCACTAAAAAACCGTGCAAAACCTGTCGAACACCTGTCAGTGGAGGTGTAAAAACCGGGCTTCCATCGACATATAAATGCCGGATCCAAAAAAACTACGGTAGGCAGACATTCCGTCGACAGTCCACCGACAAGAAAACAACGATTTACACACACCGTTTTTCAATAAAACCGTTCTCCTAAACAGTGTTTCGAAAACAAGTTGCGGACTATTGCCCGTTGCCCGTCGACACAAAACCGTTTCAACTAAATACTGTTAGATGTTAAGAAATACTTAAAGATAAATAAGAAGACAAACCAAGAGACAAAGGCGGAGTACTTTTATGAAGATCACATGCAACCGCGAAAAACTATTGCGTGCCTTTGGGACAGTCGCCAGCGTAGTCCCGCAACGCAGCCCCAAGCCGATCCTTAGCAACGTTAAGGTTATGGCCGAAGAGGAACTTGTAGTTCTGATGGGCACGGATATGGAGAACAGCATCCGTAGCGTGGCATCGGGCGTGGAAGTCACCGAGCCCGGCGAGGCACTTTTACCAATCGACCGCTTTGGATCTATTTTGCGAGAAAGTAGCGACGAGAAACTTTCGATTGAAGATGACGGCAAACGGATTTTGGTGCAGGGTGATCGCAGCAAATTTCAGCTCCCCTCGGAAGATCCGGCCAAGTTTCCCGCTATCGGCTCCTTCGAGGAGGAAACCTACCGCGAGCTGCCCGCCCCCTTGTTCCGCGAATTGATCCGACGCACGATTTTCGCCACCGACAACGAAAACAGCCGCTATGCGCTTGGCGGAGTGTTGATCGAATTCGAAAACGATAACATCTTCGGCATCGCCACTGACGGGCGGCGTCTGGCCAAGCAGGTCGGCACCGTGAAGGCGATTGGTGAACAAGAGGCCTCCGACCAAATGACGATCGTTCCTACCCGTGGCATGCAGTTGATCGACAGGGCCATAGCGGAGAACGACGATGAAATCCGCATCCTGGCCAAAGATAACGAATTTCTCGTACGCAGCAGCCGATCGACCATTCACGTTCGTTTGGCCGAAGGCCGTTTCCCCAATTGGCGAGGAGTTTTTCCGTCCAAGGAAAACCTGGTGAAAATAGATATCGCTGTGGGCCCGTTCCATGCCGCCGTACGGCAGGCGGCGATTGTAACGAGCAAGGACCGCCGCGGCGTGGATTTCACCTTCGGCGACGGCAAGGTAATGCTCAGCGGACACGGCGCCGAACTGGGTGAGTCGCATATTGAATTACCAATCCCCTACGACGGTGGAGAAATTACAGTCAAACTCGATCCGCGTTTCGTCAGCGATTTTCTCAAGGTTCTGCAACCAGAACAAACCTTCGGTATCGAGATCCGCGACAGCAAAACGGCCGCCGTATGTACCACAGACGACGGCTACTCATACGTAATTATGCCTTTGGAACGCAAGGAACCGGAACGCAAGGCTAAGTAATTTGTAGCACAGCCACTCCCGGTTGTGTCCTCCGTCGTAAACACAAACAAGATCAAGTTATGACCACCAGGAATTCCAAATCGCGAGGTGCACAGCCCATCGGCGATATACTTGCGGAACTGATGGCCCGCAAGGGATTCGCTCGGGCACGGGGCGAGGAGGCCTACCAGGCCGCCTGGCAAGAGGCCGTTGGCGAGCCCGTGGCACAGTACACACGCACCGGAAAGTTGCGCCGTGGATTGCTGGAAATAATTGTAGCTAATTCGATGCTAATACAAGAACTCACTTTCCAGAAAGTGGGGTTGTTGAAGTCAATTAACCAAAAACTACCGGACGAGAAGATCCGTGACTTCCGCTTCAAAGTGGGTCCCGTTTGAATAGGATAAACAAAATCAATGTCAGAAGAAAACGTCGACAATATACCCAAGCCAGAAGAAGCACCCGTCAAAAATACGATCCAGGTTCCAGCCGGCGGACCATCCAGCAAAAAACCCGAAACGAGTTCCAGTAGCGACCAACAGGAATATCGTTTTAACGAGAGCAAGGGTGACGCCGACTACGGCGCCGATAAGCTGGAGCATCTCAGCGATCTCGAACACGTGCGCGAGCGGCCTTCGATGTACATCGCCGATACCACTACCCGCGGTTTGCACCACCTGGTTTACGAAGTCGTGGACAACTCCATCGACGAGGCCATGGCCGGTTATGCGGATGAAATTTCCGTTACGATAAACAATGACGGTTCGGTGACTGTAACCGACGATGGTCGCGGCATCCCGGTCGAACATCACGCCGATCTCGACAAATCCACACTCGAGGGTGTGATGACGGTGCTGAAATTCGGCGGAAAGTTCAGCAAAGGCGCCTATCAAACATCCGGCGGTTTACATGGTGTGGGTGTTACCGTGGTCAACTTCCTTTCGGAGTGGTGTGAGGTCGAGGTCTGCCGCGAAGGGCGCGTTTATCAGCAGGAGTACGAACGGGGAGTGCCCACGGGAGAAGTTCGCAAGATCGGAAAGAGCGACCATCGCGGCACCAAAACCACCTTCAAGCCCGACCCGCAGATTTTCCCCGTCACCATATTCAACTACGGAGTTTTACACAAACGGCTGCAAGAGTTGGCCTTTCTGAACCGCGGCGTGAAGATCATTTTCCGGGATGAACGCACCGATGACGGCGAAACTTTCCAATACGAGCACGGGATCTTGCAGTTCGTCGAGCATCTCAACCGCTCGGCCGAACCGTTGCATTCGGATATCGTCTACATTGCCGGCGAGTATCAGGGTGTGGGGGTGGAGGTGGCACTCCAGTATTCCAGCGCATTCACCGAAAACGTACATTCATACGTCAATAACATCAGTACCACCGAAGGCGGCACACACGTATCCGGATTCCGCGCAGCCATTACGCGAACGCTCAACGCCTACGGTAAAAAAGAGAATCTATTCAAGAACATCATCCCCAGCGGCGACGATTTCCGCGAAGGGCTCACGGCCGTCATTTCCCTGCGGGTTCCCGAGCCGCAGTTCGAAGGCCAAACCAAAACTAAACTCGGTAACAGCGAGGTCGAAGGCATCGTCAACTCAGCCGTGGGAGATAATCTTTCGAAATTCTTGGAAGAGAATCCCAAGACGGCCAAGATCATCGTGCAGAAAGGCATGATCGCCGCCGAGGCTCGCGAGAGTGCCCGCAAGGCGAGGATGATGGTCCGCGAGCGTAAAGGGGCCCTTTCCGGCGGGGGTTTACCCGGCAAGCTGCGCGACTGCACAAGTCGCGACGTCGAGCGTTGTGAAATATACCTGGTGGAAGGTGATTCCGCCGGCGGCAGCGCCGAAGGCGGACGTATACGTCAGTACCAGGCCATCCTGCCGTTGCGGGGCAAGATTATCAACGCTTACAAGTCGCGTGACGATAAGGTGTTGGCCAACGAGGAAGTGCGCAGCATGATTTCGGCCTTCGGGTGCGGATTCGGCGACGAAATCAATCTAGCCAAACGCCGCTACGGCAAAGTGATTGTGATGACCGATGCCGACGTCGACGGTTCCCACATCCGTACGCTGCTGCTAACCTTCTTCTATCGCCAGATGTATGAACTGATCCGCGCAGGGCACGTGTATGTTGCCCAGCCGCCGCTGTTCCGTGTGCGCCGCAAGAAGGAAACATATTACGTGCAAACCGACGAGGAGATGAAGGCACAACTGCTCGAGGCCGGTTTGGGCGACGCCGTTTTCGATCCGGGCGACGGGCGCATTATCGAAGGCGAGCAAATGGAAAAGATGTGTCGTACGTTGGCCGCCTTGGAAGATGCGCTCGTAGCGTTGGAACGCCGAGGTATCAGCTTGCGTGCACACGCGGCGCGCCAGGATCCGGTAAGCGGGAGACTGCCGGTCTATCATGTTTTTTTCGGCCACGATGAACATTGGTTCGCATCGCGGGAAGACATGGACGAGTTTCTAGCCAAACAAGAGCAAACCGCGGGCGGAGAACTGGAACTGGCCGATAAGCCGGACGAGAAAACATCGGAAAACGGCAAGCCAGCCTATGTTGAAACCAAGAGCAAGAAAAGCCGTTTGCATATCGTGGAGTTGCACGAAGTCCGCTCGATCAACAATCAACTGGCCGATTTGAGGGAGCTGGGCTTCGAAGTGGAAGCGCTGCTGCCACAAGAGCGCACGGGCGTGGAGGAAGCTCGTTACCACTTGCGTCGCGGCGAAACCACGACCGGGTTGGACGATCTTCGGGGTCTGCTGGCGGCCGTGCGAGCGGCCGGCGAAAAAGGCCTGCAAATCACGCGCTTCAAAGGTCTCGGTGAAATGAACGCCGAGGAGCTTCGCACCACAACGTTGGATCCGGAGAATCGCACGCTGGTCCAGGTAACCATGGACGACGCCGTGGCCGCCGATGACCTCTTCCGCATACTCATGGGCGACAAAGTCGAGCCGCGGCGCGAGTTTATCGAGAAGTACGCTCTGGAAGTGAAGAATTTGGACGTGTAAGCTATATAGTGTTGTTTTTTGGTGTATAATAGCAGGTATCAGACTAGAACGCGTAACAGATTTCCATATAGATAAAGAGATAAGTATATCATGACCGTCAAAGACACAATGACGGAGATTATCGCCAGACAACCGGACGATAGCTCTTACGAAGAGATTCTCCGGGAGCTAGCCTTTGCACGCATGGTCAATCGTGGATTGGACGATTCTGATAAGGATCAAATAATCTCGGACGATCAAGTTAAGCGAAAAATTGAATCATGGCAGAAATAGTCTGGACCCAATCAGAAGATCGTGTTGATATTCTTGGAGTTTTCCACGCAGCACTAGAAATCACAAAGTATTTGCATTAACGCAGTAAAACATTTATTTGTTGGAAGATATTATATCCTTCCTGCAATCTATGAAATTATCATCCGCTCCGATATGGAAGATCCGCTAGCTGCCATACGAGAAAAGGCTTAACCGACATTTGCCTTAAGTATGGCAATTGCCGCATCACGGTCGCCGGAGCGAAACACCTCCAGGATTTCGGCGTGCTCGCCATAAATGTCCATGGTATTGGAATAGCCTATTTGTGTATCTTGAAAATGGCTGCGCACGCGGCCGACGATTACTCTCCATATCATCTCCAAATCGGGAATGCCCGCACGTTGGATGATTGCGTGATGGAATTCCAGATCCCGCTCGGCGATGGCCGCATAGTCTTTTTCCTTACATGCAACGGCCAAGCGATTGACGATTTCATCCCACTGAATGAAGTCTTCTTCGGTAAGACTATCGAAACATGATTGCAGGGCAAAAGTCTCAATTTTGCGGCGGATGAAAATAATCAGTTCCTGAATCTCATTGCTTGATTCGGCAGCCACGCGAACGCCATGATTGGGCTTGGATTGCAAAAGTCCTTCTTGGGTCAACTGGTGTAGTGCTTCACGGATGGGTGTGCGACTCACATTGAAGCGGGCCACCAGGCTGGCTTCAGAAATCCGCTCGCCGAAAGTCAATCTTCCGGCGTAGATGTCGTTACGCAACTGAGTTACGATCTGCTCGCGCAAGCTGTGGACCAAACCAGTGTCTTTTGTCATCCGTTCAATCCTCTTTTGCAGTTCAATTGATTTGAGTACCGGGCCAAGATTTTACCAATAACGCACCGTCTACAGATAGATTTACTTGCCATGTCACATTCATTTTCCGTTGTATACAATGCACGTTCAACCCCATCGTTGGTCCCAAATCGCACACCCCCCGTGGGGTGTATGGTTTATATCGGAAGAAATATTGTGTAGAGGTGGCTATCACATTGTATACAGTGTACAATGGAAACGACAACTATTGTTTTGGCTGGTTATATTTCACCGAAGTTGCATAGAATAGTGGATAGAAATTTCAAAAGGCTAATTCTGCGAAGTTTCCTGATCATGCGAATTCAAAGACGTATCGGATTTACACTCGTCGAATTATTAGTGGTGATCGCCATCATTGGCATTTTGATTGCGCTGTTGCTACCGGCCGTACAAGCCGCGCGGGAGGCGGCGCGAAGGATGCAATGCTCGAGTAATCTTCGTCAGATCGGTACGGCCCTGCACGGTTACCACGACGCTTTCGATTGTTTCCCGGCAGGTTCTGCCGTTGATACGTCACAGCACGAGCGGGGAACAAGCATGTTCGTGAATATTTTGCCTTATTTAGAACAAGATTATGTCAACGAACTATACGGACCTTTCCAGGGCTCCACGGCGAGGTGGCTGGATTTCGCCGCCAATCATCCGGAAGCTATGGAAATACCGATTTCCGTTTACAAATGTCCCAGCGTGGCCAGATGGTCGAGCTTCAACAACCGCAAAGATTATTTTGGATGTACGGGTGGTGGAAATCCAAATCCCCCGAAACACTTTCGCGGTCGATCATTTGCCGATGGTGTTTTCCATAGCAACAGCTTCACTAAGATTCGCGACATCAGCGATGGCACCAACAATACAATGGCCGTTGGAGAGAGCATCCATCCCCATCCCTTTGGCATGGGTGACGGCTATAACAATATGAATGTGGGTGGTCCCACTTCATGGTATCACGGCGGTAATGTGTTGTTACCGGCCACCGATCTGGCCGCCACCAACGATAACGGCCGACTCTTGCTGCATACCTACTATCCTTTGAATAGTTGGCACATGCCCATGACGGACGATTTCGAAAACGACCCACCCTTCGGCAGCGAGCATCCCGGTGGCGCGCAGTTCGTCTTTTGTGACGGGCACGTACAATTCATTTCGGATATTATCGATATGCATATATACCGCGCCTTCTCAACCCGCAGCGGCGGCGAGACGATAGGGGCGGATGAAATTAAGTAAAAAATTCACACGGCGGAAAATCAATTTTCGGCAAAACGCACTCCTCCAAAATTCCCACCCATTTCCCTTCCTTAACAACAGGTGAACGCTACCATGAGACTTTATGGAATGCTCCATGTTTTCGCGGTGATAATTGGCGTCGCGATTTGTCTGTCTTTTGTCAAAACTACGACGGCCGGCGTGCAAAAAACCTTGCACGTTTCGCCCGGCGGCAACGACGAGGGCCCCGGCACCAAGGAAAATCCATTCAGAGCCATAAAACGGGCTCGGGATGAAGTCCGCAAGATCAATCAAAAAATGAGCGGCGATATAGAAGTCATTTTGCACGATGGTACCTACCGGCTCGGCGATACCCTGGTTTTCGATCGTCGCGACGGCGGCACGGGCGGGCACAAGGTGATCTATAAGGCCGCCCAAGGCGCGGTGCCCATTGTCAGCGGCGGCAAAGATGTAACCGGCTGGACACCCGACGCCAAGGGGCGCTGGAAAGCCAAAACCGATATAGATAATTTCCGCCAGTTATACATCGATGGCCGGCGGGCCGTGCGCGCGCGGGGCGATGTACCGGCCGACATGGCTTTACATGGAACAGAGGGGTATAAAACGAGCGACTTGGCCATGGCCGATTGGAAAAATCCCGGTGATATCGAGTTTTGCTATCAAGTCGTTTGGGCCCATACCCGCTGCAAAGTGCAAGACATCCGCCGTCAAGGCGATCGTGCGGTAGTGACCATGTTGCAACCGCATTTCACCCATGCCCGCGAGAAAGAAGGCGTGCATATCGAGCTGCCCAAGTACATAGAAAACGTTTTCGAACTTCTGGACGAGCCGGGCGAATGGTATCTCGACCGCGCCAGCGATACGGTATATTACATTCCCAAGCCGGGTGAGGATATGACCAAGACCAAGGTCGTCGCTCCGGCAGTCGAATGTCTCGTGGAACTCCGCGGCACGCTCGACGCGCCGGTGGAAAACATGGAGTTTGCCGGCATCACATTCGCCGAGGGCGGCTGGCTGCGTCCCAGCCGCATCGGTCTTGTCGACGTACAAGCGAATTTCGTGATCGACTGGAAACGCCCCATGAAACGCGCCGGCGGCTATACCGTGGTGCATAACGAACACGTCAAAAGCCCGGCCAACGTCGTCTGCCGAACCGCCAAGAACGTCAAATTTGAACGCTGTACTTTCACGCGGTTGGGATCGGCCGGGATCGATATGGAGTTCGGCTCGCAAAACAACTCCATTTCGGGTTGCCGTTTCAACGATATTTCGGGCACCGCCGTGCAGATCGGCGATCTTACCCGCAACGACCATCACCCGGACGATCCCCGCATGATCGTCAAAAACAACTCGGTCACGAACAATCATATACACAATTGCTGCGTCGAGTACATGGGCGGCGTGGGGGTTTTTGTGGGCTATACCGACGGCACCAAGGTGGCGCACAACGAGATTCACGATTTACCCTACTCGGGCATGTCGATCGGCTGGGGCTGGGGCGAGGAAGACGCGGGTGGCGGGGCGGAGAACTACTATATGCCCTACAGATACGCAACACCCACACCTTCGGGCAACAACCGCATCGAGAATAATCATATTTATCGTGTAATG
>JAFGTN010000608.1 GCA_016934075.1 Pirellulales bacterium | reverse complement strand
CGCCTCGTGGGCCGCGATGCCCACGGCTGCCAGCGAACGTTTTTGATAAACGTCGGCCGAAAGACGCAGCACCTTGTGACGCGGATCGTAATGGTCACTGAGCTCGCCGGGGACTTGCTCGATGGCCACACTCTGCAGGCCGGCCGAATCCAAAATGTGTCGTGCCGCAGCCGCGCCACTCAAAGGCGCCGCAATTTGATTGGCCGCGGCGTAAGTAGATTTCACCCGCATCTGCGCCCAAAGCGCCAAAATAAACGCCGGTGCTACATAAAGTAAATATGTTGGGTCAAAAAAGAGCATGGTTCTATTTCTCGTAATCTGTTGTTAATGGCTTGTCGATTCCCCAATGGGACGAACGGCCATTCCCATATTCGTCGTCGGCCCGGGCAGATTGGGTTTGGCCGATCGCGTCACTTTCGGACTGTTAAAAAAGGAGTGACCAACGAAAATCACCCCATGATAATACGTCCGAGCACCCAGTCAGGGTTCAGCAAACATTATACGAACCGAGAAATCCCAGCAAACCCTCCACTGGAGGGGGGTGATAATGTGGCACGATCAGAGCGCAGCGATGGGCGTGGTGGGTCTGCGAAGATATCGGCAGATGAACGAGTTCCAGTATCCCCCACGCCCATGCTGGGCGTGCCACACTTCTGGTGCGTGTCACACTTCTGGTGCATGTCACAGAACCGTAGCTCCGTGTCACTTTCCACGAGCATTCAGCTCGAAATCGACCTCGCCGCCCCCTTCGGGGACGGTGGCTGTGAGCTTGGTTGCATGTCGCTGGCTGTATTGGGCCGGCAAGTTCTCCTTGTACGACATGGTCATGGGATCGAAATCTTTATCCTTAGGCATGGGTGAACCGTCGGGCATGGTCAAATGGCTGACGGTGACGCTATACGAGCCGGCAGGCGCGCCCTCGCCAAGTTTGCTGGAAGTCAGCGAATAGCGACCCTCGGAATCGGTGCGTCCATACGCCCTGGTGCCGCGGGTGGTGCCCGTCGGGTAGAAGATCACTACTGCATTGTGCAAGGGTTTCCCGTCCAATGTCACGGTGCCTGTCACGGCGTGCAATTCGGGCAGATTAGGATCCTTGCCGCAACCGAAAACCACGACAGCTACCGATAAGAGTACAATCGCACAAAAACTTTTCTGCATGAAACCTTCTCCGTTGGTTTGTGGCCTAACCTTTTCCGTGGCCGGGCCAGCTATTGTCCTCCAGACTTTACTCGGGATTAGTCACGACCTCGCCGCCGGCCATGGTGGAAAGGTACGTCAGAATTACCGAGTCGGTCGTGTCGGCGAAGAAATGGGCCGAACCGTCGCCCATGAGCATATGGCATCCGCCCGGGTGCATACTACCGGCCGAAGCCCAAGTGCCCAACTGCCCGAAACGGGTCGTGTTGTGCGCAATCGTCCAGGAAGACTCCCAAGTATTAATGCCGTTGTAACCCACGTCCACGCCCACCTGCACCCAGCCGCGATACCCCCATGGAGAACATTCGCCATTGAATACCTCGAAGAGCGTCTCGGCCATGGCGAACGTATGAGCCGTGCCGTCGGTAACATCGCGGACTTTGGTGTCGCTGTTCTCGCCGAACATGCGACGTTTGTTAGACGGAACCCGAGACCAACCCTGGCATTGAAAGGATAGTGTATGAGTGCCGTCGGTCGAGAAATCGTAGTTCGTTTTGGCACCCAGGTATCCACTTCCGGCTTTAATGCCGTAAGGTTCATTGTCGCCCAAAAACGGGTTGCCGGTATCGCTCGTGCAGGTGAAGATGGCCAACTGCCGCGATACGATCTCGGCGTTTCCGCTGGCAACCGCGTCGCCGGCCAACACGCCTTGGGAAGTGGTATCGCCATAGGGCCCCCTAACGTTGTTCGTGGCCGAGGCATTCATGTCATATTTATCGTAGAGCGGCTGCTCGCCCAGATAGGGTAACAAAAGCAGCAGGCCGTTAAGATTTTTTATGCTCTCTCCGGCGTTGTATTGCGGATACCAACACCACCCATATCCCAAACCGGCCGGCGGGAACCGGCCCACGGTTGAGTGATAGTTGTGCAATGCCACGCCGATCTGCCTGAAATTGTTCATGCATTGCGAACGCCGCGCGGCTTCACGCGCCGCTTGCACGGCCGGCAAAAGCAAAGCAATCAAAATGCCGATGATGGCTATCACCACCAACAATTCAACCAAAGTGAAAGCGGACTTTCTCATAGCTGAAGAAGTCGATCTAGAGAAATGGATGATCACAATCGATCTCCTCGTTTTTAGCGGACTGGAGCGGGAACCTGCCAAAACGAACTGTACCTTCCCTGAAAAGACCAACATGGGCGTTATGCCCGTGTGGCATGTGAATTTCGACACCTTGCGCAATTATTATTAGACCTTGAATATAGGGTCTTGGTCAATGGTCTTTTCCGTCAGGGTTTTTGGCTTTTTCCGTCAGGTTTGCAGTGTCGCGATATACACTGCTGGACAAGCCAGCAGTGGCACCCATTTCAAAGCTCATTCTTAGTAAATCTTTGGTGATTCCATCTCCAACTCCGCCTTCAGCCCATGACGGGCGGCCATCGTGGCGACCGACATGGCCCCGTTGCGAACGAGGATCTGATCGGCCTGGGCCTCGCGCAGCCGGTCGCGTACGGCCAGGCTGGGAGGCACGGCCTGGATTTCGATGGCACCAAGCGTTTCTTCTATCAGGCGGCCCGATCGAACGGCATGCTCGACGACGCGGTGCAACACCTCGCGATCGTCGGCCAGCATGTCGTGTTGTAGCCGTTCGAACATCCGCACGGCAGGCCCCTCGGCCACCATTGTCGAGGCGTAGCTGGCGTTGCTGGCATCGCTTGTGAACATGAATTCGGGCATGACCAACCGCGCGGCAATTGCTCGCAACTCGGCCTGCAGGACGCGGATGAACTGTCCGGCGTCTAGTCCCGCGGCGGGGAACTCGTAGTCGGTTCCGCCGAAGGCGTCCAGGATCGTGCCCGGCGCGTAACGGCGGAAATGGCTCGACGAGCCAGTGGCCGGGTTATTGACGGTCATGTCGGCCGCATCGCCCACGAACCGCTCGACGCTTTCGCGGTTGCCGGCGTTGTGTTTACGTATCAGGGCAATGGCCGACTGGATTTCGGAAACCACGCTCATGTTGCGCAACAGTTTTTCCGCGCGGCGCAAGTTCTTGCGCACGGGATAGTAGAGCGGCAGGCCGCGTTTCACGTTGGTGTCGACGTTGGCCTTGCGATGCTGGATCAGATCGGCCTCGACCAACCGCCCATCGACATAATAACCCGTCACGGTTTCCACGTCGGACGGATCGGTCTGGACACCGAACGAAGCCGAAGCGTCGTCGGCTTTTTCTCTGGGCGTGGCGATTTGAGCCGGCTCCACAAAACGCACCCGCGTTATTCCATCCGGTGAGAAGAAGAACCGCAAAAAGGCCTCGCCGTCACGATCGCGGCGCCGCACCAGTTCCTGTTGCCTGCGGTGCCAGTGGTTGATTGTGAGAAACTCGTCGATAACTTCCCCGGCAGCATCGATAAGCTTTTCATCAACCTGCGCCCGGGCATT
>JAFGTN010000607.1 GCA_016934075.1 Pirellulales bacterium | reverse complement strand
GAAGATCGCTCGGGCCCCAAGATCACCGAACTGCTGCAAGCCTGGCTGGTCGAAAAACGTTGGCACGCACAGATCGAAAACCGCATCCTGCCCGACGACGCCGACAAGCTCCGTCAAAACCTCATAACGGCCGTGGCCGAAGACGTCGACGTAGTCGTAACCACCGGCGGCACCGGCGTAGGACCAAGGGACATTACACCTGAAGTCGTGAGCGAAGTTTGCGAGAGGCTCGTCCCCGGCATAATGGAAAACATTCGCATAAAATTCGGTTCGACAAAACCCAACGCGCTTTTAAGCCGTTCCGTGGCCGCAGTAGCCGGCAAGACCCAACTCTACGCCCTGCCCGGCAGCGTAAAAGCCGTCACCGAATACATGGGCGAGATTCTCAAAACCCTGGAACACATAATCTTCATGCTCCACGGCCTTGACGTTCACTAACCCTTAAACAAGCGATAGACGATCCTCCGACAGGTGCTTGCGACTCAATTTCGGAAAAAGATACCTGTCAATTCTGCGTAGGGTGTCTATCGGGCGGTAAAAATGTAAACTAAAATTGTGTGTCGTCACATGTAATGCCAGGGAGTATATAATATATACAATCGCGCCAATTATGTTTGTGTGCGATAATTGCCAGAAATGGAGCAAATGCCCGTGAGCAATGAAACTATCGGCAGACCCATGGAAATTCTCCTCGTCGAAGACGATCTGGAAGATGCCGGTCTGACGATGGAGGCCCTCAATAAAGAGAAGTTTCAGTGCCGTGTCAGCTTGGTACGCGACGGCGAAGAGGCCATGGAATTCGTGCGCCGACAGGGACGTTATGCCCGCGCCCCACGACCCGATATCATACTGCTGGATATAAACCTGCCCAAACTCGACGGCCGCGAAGTTCTGGCGCTGCTGAAAAAAGACGATAGCTTGACGCGTATCCCCGTAGTTGTTCTGACCGCCTCGCACGAGCATCAAGAGATCCTCAAAAGCGAGAATCTGCACGTCGAAAGTTTTCTGACAAAGCCGGTCGACCTCAAGGCTTTTATTTCCGTTGTACGATCTTTGCGAAAATTCCTGCTAAAAGACGTGATTTTGCCACAGTAGTGACGCAAAAGCATCGGCTAAGTCACGTTAGCAGCCCGTTGAAAAAATATCTCGGGAGGGCGCCGAGCGTAACTCTCGGCTCAGCAGGAGCTTCGCCCTCCCCTAAAAATCCTGTCACCCTTTCTCAACGGACTGCTAGTGCTGCCACTACCATTTAGGATGAGTCGGCACGCAGTTCAACAACCCCCCTACCGGTCGGGCCGCACGGAAAATTTTAACTAACCCCGCAACCGTGAAAAAACCGATTAATCCGTAGTATCGGTAGATTTACATCAGAATCGCCCGCGTATCCACCGACATGCGGGGGAAGTCACGTGTCACAGGGGGGAACTATGGCACGAGTGAAATCGAACGGGGCTTTGGCTGAGAGTGCGCAATCCCGCTGCCGCTATGGAACTTCTTGGGCCTTCATGCTCCGTGACCTCTCGGGAATGGTTGTACTGGCGATAGCCGTGCTGGGCGTCGCTGTGGAGTCGTCGGCCGCTTCGCTCAGGCAACCTCGTGCGCCTGAGAAGAAGTTGTCGAGCGCGAGCAAAGCAACGACCTCGTCGGCCGCGAAAGAAAGCGCCATCCGTTCGATTCCGCTGGAGAAACTAGACGAGAAAGACCGCGAAAAAATTTCCGCCCTGCTTTCCGGTTCGCATATTTTCCGACGCATGCCCATCTACGTTGGTCCTTGCAATCCACAACTGTACCTCTTCCTGGTGCGGCATCCGGACGTGGTTGTGGGTATCTGGGAAGAACTGGGGATTTCCAAGCTGAGAATGAAACAGGTCGGGCCACTGAAGTATCAAACCCAAGAAAGCAACGGCACTATGGGAACCTCGGAGTTTATCTATCGCGACGATGGTACGCATCTGATCTGGGTAGAAGGTATCTTTGACAATCCCTTGCTGACCAAGCCGGTGCGGGGTACAAGCCTGCTGATCTTGAGAACCGGCTACGTACGTGAAGAAAACGGACAGAACTATATCACCAGCCGCCTGGACTCGTTCACGCATATCGATAATGTGGGCGTGGAATTCATCACGCGGACCTTGCAACCGCTGATGGGGAAAGTTGTTGACGAGAACTTCATGCAAACCACGGCCTTCGTTTCCAGTCTTTCACGAACCGCCGAAGTCAATCCGCGCGGTGTTCGCCGCCTGGCCGGGAAACTGCATAGAGTAAGACCCGAAGTCCGCAAGGAATTCGGACGCCTGGCAGGTGAGATAGCCGTAAAGGCAAACGACCGCAACGAGCAACGCCTGGCTGCCGAGCCGTTGGTTAAAACGGCGAAACGCTGAACAATTCGTACCAGCCGGGCCATTCGCGACCAAGTTTCTGGTCAATAGGCGTGCGCGTTGACAGTGATATGTCACGCGATATATTAGAAGTTATCCAGTCTGGATTATTTCACGCCATCAAGGGTATACAATGTCTCAGCCACTACATGGAGATAAGGCCAATACCGATTCCGGCGAGCGAGGCTCGTTGGCCAATCTGGTCTACGAACATGTAAGTAAGCTGATTTTGAGCGGCGAATTGGTTTCAGGTGACATCATCGACCGCAAACGCGTGGCCGAGGATCTTAACGTCAGTCTTGCGCCGGTGGGCGAGGCGGTGATCCGTCTCGTCAATGAAGGCTTTCTGGAAGCGTCTGCGCGGCGCCACACCATGGTTCGCGTTGTGAGGAAAGGTGACGTGCGTGGACAGTTTGTTTTGCGACTGGCCCTGGAGCGTCAGGCCGTATCGATGACCCATGGCGAACCGGTCCGCCGGGCCAAACTGGAATTGTTGAAGCTGGCCGAAGAGGTCGACCGCTTTCCCCCCAAACATCCTTCGGCTTGGTCGGCCGAAATCGCCTTTCACAGGTTGCTCGTGGATCTGGCCGAATGCCCGGCGCTTTCCAACAGTCACGAGCAGGTGATGCGTCGGAACTATTTCTTTTCCATCAACTCGGCTCACGTCACCATCCGCAAGAAGGAATACTCTCTGGCACAGCATTCCAAGCTGGTCGAAGGTTTGTGTACCGACAATGCGGCGGAAGCCGACCGCGTGATCTTAGACCATTATGCGGAAGACTGGGAAGCCATGCTCAGGCCGGGCAGCGAGGACGCGCTGTGAAATGGGGCTATTGCCTAGACGGAAATCGTCAAGGCTTTTCGAGCACGAATTCCGACTTATCGTAGATTGTAGCCACCTCGCCTTGGGGCACCGTGCCTTCGACGAAACGAACCGTGCCTTCGACCGGAACCATAACCGGTCCCGATTTGCCACAACCGCTTAAGCAAATTACTGGAACAATCATACACAACAATGAAAATATGTATCGCATGAGAGAATCATCTTCTTATGGATGGTATCAGTCGAGTCGGTCGCGATCGAGGGGCATGCCGTCCATGCTGCAGACCATGCGGTCCCAGATGCTGCCGAAGGTGACGCTGATTTCGACTTCGTCAACAATGAAATGCACGCTGCCATCGCAAAAGGCCATGTGCACTCCACCGGGATGCATGCTTCGGGCGGTGGCCTGTGAGCTGCCCGAGTTTCCGTTTCGGTTGTAACAAGACATGCATTCCTGCTCCACTATCTCGGCCGCTACCGAAGAGTTGCAGGACTTGAGATCGTCAGAGTTGTTATTACAAGCGTTCGGCCCGTTGGCGTCGCCAAAGAAACCGTAGCAAAAGAGACTGCTGGCGCCGGCGTTGCCCATGGCCCAAGTTCCACGTCCGTCGTATTGGCTGATGCCGGCGCGTAGCTCGCCGAGTAGAAAGGTATTGCTGGTGCCGTCGCTGATGTCGCGGATAGCGGCAGAAACGTTGGCACCCATAACACCGCGGCTGTTGGAGGCACTCCAGCCGGGCGAATTACGTCCGTAGATTGACAGCGGGTAGTTGTTCCATCGAGCAGGTCCCAGCATGGGACCCAGGCCGCCGTTGGCGCCGTAGTTGCCGCGAGCCCAATTGTCGCCTTCGCTGTAACCGGAAGAGCCGACGAATTTTATGCTGTTGTGTGCATCGGAGGGGCACTTCATGACGGCCAGTTCCTGGCCGCGGGCTGGACGATTGTTCACATGCGAAATGTAGAGGTTGAGGTCGAACATGTCGTAGACATCTTGCTGTTCGATATAGGGCAGCAACAAGATGACCCAGTTGGGACGAAAGTCGTCGGAATAATCCGGCTGCGACACGCCGGCGTCGAACTGGCACGCGGGCGGGAAGCTTTTGGTACTTTGTTCGTAGTTGAGCAATCCCAGCGAAAGTTGCTTCATGTTGCCGGCACACTGCATCCTACGCGCGGCCTCGCGGGCCGCCTGAACGGCCGGCAACAGCAACGCGATCAAGATACCGATAATGGCGATGACCACCAAAAGTTCGACTAATGTGAAACCACGTTTGTTTTTCATGCGTAAACCTCACCCTGTTGTGCGGAAATTTTTTGTCGCCGCTGATTTGCCGGCAGTGGTAATAGTACACATTGAAGAAAGAGGATTATCGACCTTCTGGGATCTATTGTCGAATTGTTCAACGGCTCTGTCAACTACCCGATGGCACAGTATTCCCGGAATGCCCTTGCAGTAGGTGATTAAACATAAAATTTTATTGGAATATCTGAAGTTCAATCTACCGGGACCAGGTATGTCGGCTCGTATCCGGCGGTGATTTTTGTCTGGATCGAAGTTGGCGTGACTGTCAGCTTGGTCCCGTATATATCACAAGGAAAGACTCGCGTCTTGCCGACATTCACCGTCGTCTCATTATCGCCAATGGCGTTCCACACAACCCACACGGATTTATTGCCAGGAACCTCGAATTGGTAGACTCGCGTGCCGTTTTCATCATATTTCCATTGTATAACACGAGGCCTGGGCCCTAGCGTTTTTCTCATGAACTTGTAGGCATGCAGGGCCGGTTTGGCCGAGCCGTCGAGGCGAACCAGGCCCATGTTCTTGGCCTGGTCCGACGGTTCGGTTGTGAAGTCGTTCCAGCCCAGATATGTGACAAAGCTGAGTTTGTGTGCCAAGGCTTGGAGATGCAGCTTGATGACCTTTATGGCCTGATCTTTTTCGGAAACGAACCAGGGATTGACGGCGATGCCGGTTTCCGGATCCCATGTGGGAAAGCCGGTCTCGTTGATGGCTACTGCTATATCCGGTCGGCCGGCGCGGTTGCAGGCCTCGGCCATGGCATACAGTTGGCTGTCGAGAGGTTCGTCGACGGCGTAGGGGTGCATAAGCACGATGTCGAGCACCTTGTCGGCCCCGCACTTGAGACAGGCCTCGGTATATCCGATCTGTGGTGATGTGAATCCACCGGTAGCAAAAAGAATATCCTTTCCCTTGGGATGCGCGTCGAGCACTTGCCCGGCCAGGATCAACAGGTTTGCGTAGCCGGGCAGAGTCCACTGGACATGTGTGTTGGGTTCGTTGAAGACCTCGAAGATGCGAACGCTTTTGCCGGCCTTGTCGGCGCAACCTTGCAACCATTTTTTATACTCGCAGCTTTCGGTGACTGGATAGCAGGGATCTTTGGGATCCTTGGCCGCGGGCATGCCGTCGAGGCACATTTGGAAAGCCATGCCATTGGATTCCATGAACTTCTGGTTTTCCGCCGCTAGTCCACCCGTGCCTTGCCGTTGCCAGTAGACGCCGGCGGTCTTCATTTCCTTGCCGTGCCGGTGCAGGTAATTGGCGTAGCAGGTGAACATGCCCCAGAAGGGATCCTTCAGTACGGTGCGTTTCGAGGTATCTATCTTTGGCGGGGGAATTTGCCGGAGTTGAACGTCGTCGTACCACACTTTGCCCGGCCCGCCGAATGCCCATAGACTGATATTGACGTTGTATTTCTTTGGCGGAGCGATAAATCGCACGGTGCCCGACTTCCAGTCGACTGTTTCGCACAAATGCTCGCTATCGATGCTTCCGGCGCCGTAGCCGTGATCCCAGAACTCGACGTTGACGAAGGCGCCCTGTCCGTGGAGATTCTCGGTACGAATTTTAGCCGTGACCTCGTACCACTTGCCCGGCTGCAACTCATCTTTTTCGAGCCCATAGGCGAAGACGCTTATCTGGTTGACCTTGTTGTCGATTTGACCGACGAGTTTACCGTGTGGCGCGTCGGCAGCCTCGACTATGCTCATGGAGTTGCGCGTGGCTCCGGGTGTGCCCCAGGCCACCGGAAGCCAACGACCTAGCACGGTTTTTTTGAGTTCTTCGTCCTTGAGGATGGTTTCGGTATCGACGCCCTTGCGAGCGATTTTGCCGCTTTCGAAGGAACCATTCTCAACAATCGTAGCCGCCGTGGCGGAATTGATAACCAACAGAAATAAGCTCCAAACAATCAATCGCATTATCATCTTCTCGTGCCGGTAATTTATACAGAAATTTAAAACTTTCGAGGGCCGCTGATTAGCGTGAGCAGGGTCTTGAAAAACGACTGGCCCAGCATCTCTTCGCCCGAGTCCAGCTTCTTGAGGTTTTCCTCAAACTCGATCTTCCGCTGGGGAGTCATTTCCTCGTGGCGGCGGCGAAATTCGGCCGCGTCACGACCGCGCAGGCTGATTTCATGGGTCAGTTGCAACCGAGCCAACTCCCCGCCGTCAAACCAACTCATTTCGCAGTCCGCGCACCGATCCAGGTGCAGCGAAGCCGGCTCGGGAATAAACTTCTTCTTCATCTTCCGCCGGCAACGAGGACAGCGTATCTCTTCGAGCGTATCCGCCCCGGATTCCTCGATCACCTCCTGCTTGAGCAGATCCTGCCCCCGTTTGTTGGATCGCTTGATACTTTCTATTCGCCGGTCGGATAACAAGTAGCCGTGACAATTCATGCAACGGAATACGGCGAATCCCTCATACATCAGCCGCTTCAGTTCGGAATTGCAAACGGGGCATTTCATATGTTGGAGTCCTTTGCTGGAAAGGGAAATGTCTTCGCAGTCGTAAACACTCTTCAAGGCTATGTTCCCCGCGCGCCGCCGAACCATTCGATCTGGCGTCGAGGGCAGAAAACCAGGTTGTGTTCTCTACAGTATGATAACAGCCACTTGGCTTTTTTTTCCAGCATCCGAAGGTCCGTTCCCTGCGGCATGAGCATTACGTTGGTACGTTCGATTTCGGGGAACTCGGCCAGGTAGGTTTCCACTTCGTGGCAGTCTTGGATATTGTCGACAACGAACTTCAACTGGTAGGAATAGTCGCGAATCAACCGGCGGACAACATCGGGAGCATGGCGATTTTGTTCGTGCCGTCGGATGAGTTCCGGAGTTTTTGCGGAACTGTCGATTGACGGTGTGGAATTCGCGAGTTTGGGACTGATAGACATCAGGTCACAATGAACCGGGCGGTCGACAGTGGCAGCCGTCTCGATGGTGATATGACGGCCCAACCGTGAGAGCGCGATGGTTAGAGGAACCACGTCACTGAACAACATTGGTTCCCCCCCCGTAATTACGACATGGCTGCAATCGTGCTCTGCAACCAGATCGACAACCCGCTCCAGAGATAGATCCTGACCCTCGGGATTGGCGGAGGCAAATGGTGTGTCGCAATATCTGCAGCTTAGATTGCAGCCGCTAAAGCGCACAAATACACTGGGGGTGCCGGTCAATCGCCCCTCACCCTGTAATGATCTAAAAATTTCGGCGATTCGCATATAAAACTGATATTATAGGAGTTTGGGGGGTTTTGCAATTTACTTCCCGGATATCACGTAACTGGACTTTTGCAAAATTGCGAGTCAAGGGCACTTAGATATAAATTGGCGGCACAGCCGGCAAATTATGTCTAAACGTCGCAGAATGGTAACTTGTTATCTGTCAATGAATTAGTGTCAGCCAAGACAATGTAAAAGAAACCTTCGCTTCGCAAAGCTTTCTTTTACATGTGCCCTTGACTCGCAATTTT
>JAFGTN010000606.1 GCA_016934075.1 Pirellulales bacterium | reverse complement strand
TCGGTTTGCGTGAAGCCGTCCATCTCGCTTAGGATCTGGTTGAGTGTTTGCTCGCGTTCGTCGTGTCCGCCGCCCAAGCCCGTTCCACGGTGCCGGCCCACAGCGTCGATCTCGTCGATAAAAAGAATCGACGGCGCCGACGACTTGGCCGTGTTGAACATATCGCGTACGCGACTGGCACCAACGCCCACGAACATCTGGATAAACTCGGAACCGTTGATGGAAAAAAACGGCACGCGCGCCTCGCCGGCCACCGCGCGACCCAGCAACGTCTTACCGGTTCCGGGCGGGCCCATCAGCAAAACACCCTTGGGCACACGACCACCCAGGCGCTGGAAGCGCTCGGGGTTTTTGAGAAACTCGACGATTTCTTCCAGTTCGCCCTTCACACCCGTCAGACCGGCCACATCTTCGAAGGTGATGGGTTTTTCGCCCGACTCGTAACGCCTGGCGGGACTCTTATTGAAACCGGCCAGGGCGCCACCACCGAGCAACTGCTCGCGGGTGCGGCGGAACATGAACCACACAATGGCGATCAGGCCCACGGTCACCAGCAGATAGAACATGAGTACGAAAAGTGTACTGTCCGTGGGCTTGGTGGCCGAATAGTTCTCACCCAATTTGCTCAGCAACAACTCGTTAAGCTTGCCGTCCTGCAAAGCCGCCACCGGCACGACTACGACAAACTCCTTCTTGAACTTGGGAAGCTTGCCGTCTTTATCCTTTTCGCCTTCAGGATTATCGGGCGGGGTCTTGAATTTACCGTAAATCTCATCACCTTTCATATCGACTTCGGTGATGTTGGTAGGGTCCTTCTTCAGCTCCTGCATGAAAATGCCCCAGGGCACCAACCGATTGTTGCCACTGGTGTTGTAGAACATCATGATCAGCATTACGGTCAGTATCACAAAAACCGCAATCATGACCGGGCTGAAACGCGGGCGGGGCATATCGGAATCATTACGCCCGTCCGGAGGCATGTTGCCCGGCGGATGACGGTCTGGCGGCTGATTGTGCGGCGATGGGGAAGGCCCCTCTGGCTTGTTTTCCATCAACATCCTTTCCGGGGGTGCGGGGAGCTTATAGGCGGCGCGTTTGGTATTTTAGCGATAATATGCAGAATAGTACGTTTGCAGCCTGTTTATCTGGTATCGTCCATCACTTCATTCTACCCCACGCGTCGATAGTTTTCGACCGGTTATAATGAGAACCGGATATTGGAAAAAACGGCTGGTGAGAATTGTGCGGTAATGGAGGATTATTATGACTCAAGAACTATGTATCTCTTCAGGTGATTCACGGAGTGATCGATTCGTAGCCGCATTCATAAGAATTCGAATCATTCGCCGTACAACCGAGTGACATTAGTGCAACCAACCAAGGTCTATCGGCCGCATTTCAGGAACAACAACAAATCTTCCAATCGCGTGCCTTCCGGCAGCAGCGGCAAGAGACGGGGCAACTCGCTCAGTCCGGTATCTTTCCTCTGGCCTACGATTTCTTGGAAGCGGGATAGTTGTTCTTCGGAAAAAAACCATTGTGCGTTGACAGCGTGTCCGTTTTCGATTGCCTGTAGGGCATGGTCGACTATGACATCGAGAGATAGACTGCGGGCCGCGGCACACTCGGTACTTTTGAATCCGGCCATGAGCATCCGCCAGGTCCAATAGTAGCTGGGCTGATCGGGCAATGGTCTCTCTGTTTGGGGCACGGGAAACGGGCTTTTTTCGGAAGACTGAGTTGATTCAGTCGATGCGGCTGCGTCTAGCGACTGGGTTTCATACGAATCAGGTTTTCCGGCAACAACGGCAAGGAGTTCTTCACCGTATTGTTCTACTCGCTTGGGCCCCATGCCGTTTAGGTTCATTAGCTCATGGATTGTTGCCGGACGATAGCGAGCGATCTCTTCGATCATGCTGTTGTGCAAGATAAAGTAGGCCGGCACGTTAGCTTCTCCGGCTCGATGCTTGCGCCAGTTTTTCAACCGAGACAGTAAATCTTCATCTACAGGCGGTTGAGACGCCTCTTCTGCCTGCGGCACACCGATAGCAAAGCTATCGGTGCTACCCGACTGAGAGCGAGAGTCGCCGATTATTTTTCTGGACACCTCACCGGGGATGGGCAGTTCGTATTCCAGCGATGCCTTGCCGCGCATTACCTCGTTGCCGGCGTCTGTCAACTGCACGACCGGCCGACCCGGCTCCAAGGATTCTTGGCGAAGCAGGTTCATGGCGATCAGGCCTTCAATTATGGCGGTCACCTCGGTTTGGCGCAGGTGTTGCAGGAGACCGAACGTACTGAGTTTGTTGAGTTTGAGTTCCTCCATGCGGGCCGAGCCGGAACCGCAGAGCATTTGCGCGATTAGCGTCTTGCCGCAACCGAAGGACATTTCCTTTTTGATTCGGGCAACACCACTGAGCGCCATGCGAACGGTTTTCAACATCTTGCCATCGGGATCATCGAGCGGAATATCCCCTTTTTTGACTGCGCCTTTGCAGCAGTTGTCGCAGTGGCCGCAAGGTTGGGTGTTTTTTTCACCAAAATAGCGAAGGATAGCCTGCTGGCGGCAATTCGGGCCAAGCGCAAAACTTATCACCTTATTCAGCTTGGCGTATTCGTTCTGCTTGCGTTTTTCAAGTGTCTTGAAGTCGATACCGACCTGTCGAGAGCTCTGATCGCGGCTGATCATACGGATTGCACGACCGCGAAACGGCGGAACATACGTGAACGCTTCCAGGTCGCACAAATTTCGCAGGGCCGCGGCCACGGTGCCGTGAGGCAGACCGGTTGTCATTTCCAAATCGCGAGGACTGAAGCTGACAAGCTCGTCGCGGCGGGCACCCACAATAGCTTCAATCGCTTGCAGAACACGGCGTTGTGTCTTGGCTTGCTTGGGCAACAGATCGACAAGCGTGGGCAGATCGCTGTCCAGCCGCACCGACGCGCGGTTGTTCGACGAAACCAGGCGTTCCAGAACACCGGCGCCTTCAAGCAATTGCTCGCAAGTACCAACACCGTCGGCGCCGATCGATAGGCCCAGCGAGTCCTTGATCTGCTGCTGCGTCAACTCGATGGGATCGTCATCCAGCGAGCGGAGGTAGTCATAAACCTTGGCCACGTTTTCCTCGGATGGATAGGCGCTTTCGATAAAATACTCTTGAATGAACCGGTCCGAGGCCGTATAGAGGAACAGGCATTTCGAAGGCTCGCCGTCGCGCCCGGCGCGGCCGGCTTCCTGGTAATAG
>JAFGTN010000605.1 GCA_016934075.1 Pirellulales bacterium | reverse complement strand
ATTTTGAGAGGTATCAAAGAAAAATATGAATTGCATCATGGAGTGAAAATCAAAGATTCGGCGCTGGTCGAAGCAGCCGAGCTTTCGCACCGCTACATCGCCGACCGATTCCTGCCCGACAAGGCCATCGACCTCATGGACGAAGCCGCCAGCCGCCTGGCCATGGAACTGGAAAGCGTGCCCACGGCAATCGACGAAGTTCAACGCCGCCTGGTGCAGCTCGAACTGGCTGCACGGCAGTTGGCCGACGAAACCGAAGAGCATGCCCAGGCCCGACTATCCGACATCGA
Source organism: Pirellulales bacterium (assembly GCA_016934075.1). Lineage (GTDB taxonomy): Bacteria > Planctomycetota > Planctomycetia > Pirellulales > Thermoguttaceae > JAFGTN01. The sequence continues at coordinate 2,509 of JAFGTN010000605.1, read as the reverse complement.
AGAGGAAATGGAGAAGCAAAAGCACAAGCTGGCCAGTCTGCGCGAGCAGTGGGAGGCCGAGAAGCTGGGCATGGGCGACGTGGCCGAAATCCGCAAAACGCTTAACGATGTTGAACTCGAATTCACACAATTGAGCGCGGTTATAAAGGAAAAACAATCGACCGACCAGCAGGTTAGCGAGGCCGAATATCAGAAGCTCTATGAACTCGATATGCAGAAGAAGCGGTTGACCGAAAAACTCGAGGCGGCCAACACGGCCGAGCCGGAAAAAGAAACGCGCCGGCTGTTGCGACAGGAAGTCGGTCCCGAGGAAATCGCCGAGGTCGTAAGCGCCTGGACCGGCATTCCAGTGGCCCGCATGATGGAAACCGAAAAGGCCAAGCTGCTGGTGATGGAAGAACGATTACACCAGAGACTTGTGGGCCAGGATGAAGCCGTGGAGGCGGTTTCCAACGCCGTGCGGCGCAGCCGCTCGGGCTTGCAAGATCCTAACCGACCCATAGGATCGTTTATCTTCATGGGTCCCACCGGTGTGGGAAAGACCGAACTCTGCAAGGCGCTGGCTGAGGTTATGTTTGACAACGAAGATGCTATCGTGCGGCTCGACATGAGCGAGTTCATGGAACGACACACGGTCAGCCGCCTGATCGGTGCGCCTCCCGGATATGTGGGCTACGAGGAAGGCGGGCGATTGACCGAAGCCGTGCGGCGGCGGCCCTATTCGGTTGTTCTCCTGGACGAAATCGAAAAGGCCCATCGAGATGTTTTCAATATCCTCTTGCAGGTGCTGGACGACGGGCGGCTGAGCGACAATCAGGGACATACGGTCGATTTTACCAACACGATCATCGTCATGACCTCGAACATCGGCAGCCAGTTGATCCAAGAGATTGCCCGCGAAGGCGGCAGTGAAGAGGACATTCGCGAAGCCGTTGCCGAGGCCATGCAAGGACGATTCCTGCCCGAGTTCCTTAACCGTATTGACGAGACCATCATCTTCCATCCGCTCGATTCGAGCCAGATCCACAAGATCGTGGGCCTGCAGATCGAGCGGCTGGTAAAGCAACTGGCTGCCAAACACATCGAACTCGATGTGACCGAAGCGGCCATCGACGCCATCGCCGAACAAGGCTACGATCCCAGTTACGGTGCCCGGCCGTTGAAACGCGTAATACAACAACGCATCCAGAACCCGCTGGCGATGGAGCTCTTGAAGCAGGATTTCGCCGAAGGCAGCCGTGTAAAGGTGGACTTTGTCGGCAAGCGATTTACTTTCGCTCGTATCGATGCCGCGGAGGAAGTGACGGTTTAATGCCTTTAACTGAGGGCATTTGGCTTTCGATGGCCGATTGACGGCCACCAAGCCATTGGGCTATGCTTAGCCATAATGCCAATGTCTGGCTGATGAACGCTTTAATTCTTCAACGGCCCACTACAACACGGGAGCCCTACCATGGCGATCAATGCTTCGAGATTCGGGTTCTGTATAAATGCACGGCTTTGCACCACTTATTGCTGTGTGTTATCGCTTTCAATTTTGTTGCAAGCAGCAGTTTGCGCTGAGCCGTCATCATCGAAGCTGACCGTACAGGACAAGGTTGTCGCGATCCCGGCCCGGGAAATTCCGCCGCTCGGTAAGGTCGTCTTTACATTGGCAGTAGATGAAAAAGCGAAAGTCGAACAGGTTCTGTTGCGGTTTGAGGCGGTTCTTCAATATGAGACCGAGGCGGGCTATGCCGGCGCGGCGCGTCTTGCGGTCAACGGCAAGACGCTCGACGGATCTCGGTATCCGGCTAACTGGAAAAAACAGCGAACGTGGAGCCTTCCGAATCTCAATTCCAAGTCGCAACCGCTATTTGATGCCAAAGCTAAGGCGTGGACCATCCGCTACGACAACGACGGATATCCGCCGGGTAAAAATTCACGTTATTACTCGCCCGAGTTGGACGAGAAGTACGTTTATATGTTCGCTATCGGTGAGTTGCTGAATAAAGGTGAAAACCGCATTACCGTGGAAAATCTCAGTAAGCAATACACCCTGAAGCTGCTGCCGCCGGCGACGGAAAAGCCGGGTCTCATCGACGACCTGCGGGCAATACGCGTCGGCGATACGAGCGTCGAGTTAGGCTGGAAATCTACTCTACGGAGTTTCGAAATCGATTTTCGAGCGGCCGGTGAAAAAAACTGGCAAACGATTGCGAACGTGTTGGATTGGGAGAATCCGTATAATGTTATTGCGCTTGCGCCCGGGACGAAATACGAGTTCCGTTTGTGTGGGCCTTTCCAGCCGACCGCCGATTTGCACGGTAAAGTGCCGGCCGTGAAAAACATCGAATCTCCGATTATTACTGCCGAAACTCATAAAACATCCCCGTCCAGGCTATTCGCCGGCATGAAACTTCTCCCCACACGGCCCATGCCCGGCGGGCTGGGGTATTATCCTTGCGTGGAAAGCTACGGCGGATTCTTGTGGATCATCGACGGCGGGCTACGGCTCATCAAATTGGAT
>JAFGTN010000604.1 GCA_016934075.1 Pirellulales bacterium | reverse complement strand
TTTCCTCGCGGCAGACATTCTCCAACACGGCCAGATAGGGTTCGGGTGAAAAGTTCGCCAAGAGCGGATCGTCGATGGCCAGGATACGGTCGGCCTCGCTAAGTGCAATGGCATATCGCGAGCCCTCGCCGCTAAGCACAACAGCCACCACATCGCCGCCGTTTTGCGACGCCAACTCGCGGGCTGCTGCCAGCAATTCGTGCGTGCCGTCGGTAATGCCGTCCTTATGAATTTCAGCCAGAACGAGAATATTTGAAGCACTCATTTCAACACCCCCCTTTCAAGCAATATTTCCGTAATTCTTTCGGCTACTTCAGATTCGGATCCCTCGAGCATCTCGGCTCTTTCGCCCACCTCCGGGGCGTAAATGCGTGTAATGGTAATTTCCTGATCAAGCATTTCCGCAGCCGTCTCCCGCTCTTCGAATTCGGTCGACTTCGTAGCCGCGCGAATCCGGCTAACCGGCACGTAACGAGGCGGCTCGTTTGCTGCCAGGACACCTAACACGGCCGGCAAGCGGACTTCCATTCGCGCCTTCACCGCGCCGGGGAATTCCTTGAATGCCTCGACAAATGCCGGATCCTCGCTGGGATCGACGCCCCGGATCACCCCTAGATAGGGCAACTTCAGTGTTTGTGCCATGATCGAGCCCAGCGCCCCTTGTAGCTCGTCATGTGCCTGGCAACCGATCATTACCAGGTCGGCTTCTTGCGCACGAATTACCTCGGCATACATATCCGCGGCGGTTCGCGGCCCTGGCGGCATATCATTCTCCCAGGGAATTTTGATAATCTGATCGGCGCCTTTGGCGGCAGCCGCGTAAAGCGTATTATCTACGTCCCCGAAATCCAACGCCACCACGGTGACGGTTCCACCGACCGACTCCTTCAGCAGCAAAGCCTGCTCCAGTGCGTGGTCGTCGGATTCGTTTAACAGAAAACTGGCCCCATCCAGATCGAGAGCCGTGCCCGAATCGGCAATCTCCAGCGGTTCGATCAGATCAGGAACCTGTCGCAAAACAACTACGATTTTCATGTTTTCTCCTTTTCCGAAAGGCCCATGGACTCGGCCAGGAGTTCGATAATGTCACGCACCACGAGTTGATCGTCCACTCCGACCACCTTGGCGGAATCTTCGAATCGTGACAACTCGTAGGGGCAAGAAACAGCTAGTACATTTGCGCCGGTCTCGGCGGCCTGGCGAATCCGCTCGTCGCTCAGACGATGCCCGCCGTGTTCCGTAATGTGGGCGTCGAGCCACATGCCTCCGCCACCTCCACCACAACAAAGCGCGTTATCTTTATTCCGGGCCATCTCGACTAGACTGATCCCGGGAATGGCTTCAAGAAGCTCGCGAGGTGCATCGAAGCATGCGCAACGACGCCCCACGCAACAATTGTCATGATATGTTACCGTCGCATTGACGGGTTTCTGCAATAATGGACGCAACTGATCGATCCGCTCGGCCAAGTAAGTCACGTAGTGTTGCGCGGGGATATCTACCCCGTATCTGGGATAGAATTGTTGCAGGGCGCGAAAACTATGCGGATCCAGAAGGATCAATTCCTTGAACTGGTGTCGCTCGAACAACTCGTTGTTCGACTCCACCAGCGTTTCGAAAAGACCCTCTTCTCCGAATAGCCTGTCACAATCACCCAGCGACTTCTCCTTTACTCCCAACACACCCCACGAAACTTCCAGTTTGGTCAAGATCCGAGCAAACTCGCGACTGACCACCTGATTTCGCGGGTAGTAGGAAGGATAGCAACCCACGAGCCAGATTATCTCGACCGGTTGTGGATTTTTGGTCAAATCCAATACCGGTACGTCGAGACCATCAGCCCATTTCAGGCGTTTTCGAGGAGACTGGCCCAGAACATTGCCGTACATATACAAATTCTGGAACGCTGTCTGAAGCTCGGCCGGAGGTTGCATGCCTTTCTGCAGAGCCTCGTCTCGAACCGCCGGCCAGAGCGTATCGGTGAGATCGATCTCACGCGGACAGCGAAGCGTGCAGGTATAACACCCCACACACATCCAAACCGAGGGACTCGATAAGACCGGGCTCATGTCGCCGACACGTGCTTGGAGTATCATCGCTCGCGGGGGATACTCCATTGCGTGTCCCAGCGGACAAGCACCCGAACAGGTGCCACACTGCATACAACTCAGAATCGGTTCGCCATCAGGCGAAGCCAGCAAATGCTCGAGGAAGCTCAGATCTAGCTCGGCCTCGGGCGCGGGCGGTTGAACCATGGTCCACCTCCAGTGCCGCGGCCGATAAAAATCGATTTGTACAGCCGCGAAAATAGGAAGAAAGAAAATAGTATAGCGTTTTCCAAACGCTGGCGACCGTCAATCCTAACCGTAGTGTTTATCTTGTTGCGAATAGAACCTTGATTATGGTACTGCGATAATCTTCACTTTAAGTTGTTATCAAACCAAGAATTGATTGTCAATATGCTCCCATGAAATTTTGATGATTACCTCTCGAATTTTTTTCACCGCGCGTATTCAGGAAAACATCATAAGGTTTTCATATGCCATAAGAGGCGCAGCAATTACCCTGCTTTGGATGTATTGTTTTCAGACAGACATACACCTGTAACGTGTAACCCGATTGAGCGTAATCCGATTGAGTGTAACCCGATCAAGCGTAACCCTATCTAGCGTAAAACTGCTTGAGAGCAACCCAATCGAGTATAACCCGATCAAGCGTAATACAATCGAGCGTAACCCGATTGAGCGTAACCCGATTAAGCGTAACTCGAAGTAGTGTAGAATGAACTTGAGCAACATTACATTCATTGACACTCGATCGGATTAGTGGATGACTCGAAAAAATTGCAGAGGCGAAAAAAGAAATGCAGAATGTCGAAATCAGAATGAAGAAACAATGACAGAATTTGTAAGGGGCGAGTAATAAAGGTTTAATAGATCAAAGCAAATGTCACACTTAGGAACTTGGTGCCAATTAACTAGTCTCCTGCGGTGGTTCGACATTTTCCATAAATAAATCATATTCCGTGAACATCGAACTTAAGTATTGCTAAACTTGTCATGACCCTGGATGGCGGCAAGAAAATATCAAAATGGTGGCGTTTATTGCCAAGCTCCAGTAGACTGCTGTCATTGTTTTCTTAGGTTGTGTTTTTTAACCGGCACCTGCTTTTGAGCAATAGCACCGTTGGTATTCCATTCTCGTTCAGCTTTGTAATTGGAGATGTTGAATGAAGATTCGAACTGCGGTAGATGTGTTTATTATCCCCGTTGTCATCTCGGTAATTCTTGTATCCATCAAACCCTTGAGTGTATGCGCGTTTGCCAAGGATTCAGGAACGTCCAATGGCAAATCATCCGCTAAAAAACCTGCCTGGCTGGATGGGGCTGGAAAAGACCTGCGAATCAAGATTCGCGGGGAAGCGCTTGGCGAAAAAGGCAAGCCAGAAAATGGTTGTAAACTGCACGTGCTGTTGAAATCACGTTTTTTCCAGCAAGACCTGCCGGTGGTGATGGAAGGAAATCGATTCGAATTCTGGGTGCCCGTAGGCAAAGCGGGTTGGATGACGCTTCATTTGAACGCGACTTCGGCAGACGGACAATTGATTGTCCGCAAGATGGTTAACGCGTATGAAATTCGACAGGCAGCCATTGAAGGTCTCAAACTGAAGATGGAGAAGCTCCAGCGCATGGTCGCGGTGACAGTTGTCGCCGACGGCAAACCCGTGCCCGGGGCCTTTGTTGCGGCGGAATTCACGGGCATGCGGCTTATGAGCAAGACGAACGACGCGGGTGTTGCCAAGTTTGCGGCCATGAAATGCGATAACTTATCACAACTGACGGCCTGGACCGATGACTTCATGCTAGGCGGTTATTCATTTAGTCGAAAACCGCCGCGGGATCCGAAGGGCGATAAATTCACAATCGAACTTGATAAATGCCGCTCGCAGATGATCCGTTTCATCAACGAAGAAGACCAAAAACCTGTTGCCGATTTGAATTTTCTTTTCACTGTCGGATCCGGGCCACCCGATTATCAATACCCGGGCAAGACACCGGACTGCGAGATGAAAACCGACAAGAACGGTGAAGCCGTTTTTCGGCGGTTTCCGAATTGGGACAAACACGGCTCTTACGTCGAATGTCTCAATAAACGTTGGATTAAGGCGGGTGAAGAAGAGACGGTCGATGGCGTGATCGTCGTCAAGATGAAGAAGAGCCGAATCGACAAACGTCGTCGGGTTGTCGGCCAAGTCAAATCCGCCGACGGCAACGTGGCCGGCTTTTACGTGCGCATGATGTCCTTTCAAGCCGAGGAAAAAAACCACGTGGACGGTCTTCATGCGTTTACGGATGAGTGTGGGAAATTTGAGGCCGATTATCTACCCGCAGCGACGTACTGTGTTTACATTAATGATGCACAATTCGTCAGCAATATGGTTGATTTGATTCCGTATGAGCCGACAGCCGGCAAAACAAATACTCCTTCGCTGGAAGTCACCACGGGGCAACCGGTCGAAGTCGTCGCCACCTCGGGACCAAACCGGAGGCCCCTTGCTCATCAGTCCATCCATATGAGAACTTCTCACGGATTCTCGTGGCGCGAAGGAGGAAAAACACGGCATGGTCAGAGTGGTCGCGCATGGTATGTTACAACGGACGAAAATGGTAAGGCACGCACGTTTGCGCTGCCAGGGAAAGAAATTGTGGGGAGCATTTACTCAACCCAATGGCGGGCAGAGCAAAAGGCCCAAGTCAAGGCCTCCGGCGTGACCAGGCTGGAGTTTCACCAGAAAGTCGCCGCCAAACGAAAGATCGTCGGGCAACTGTTTCTTGAAAAGAACAAGGAAGCCGATTTGAATGACACGGTCGTCGAGATCGGCTCTGTTGACGGCGAAACTAGAGAACGCTTGACTCTGGCGACCGATTCAAAAGGCCGGTTCGAGTTCGAATCACAAGCGTCTCTGATCGGTATCTATGCGCATACAAAGGACTTGAAAGCGGCCGTGGTCTCCATTATCGACCGTCTTGATAAACCGATAGAACTACAATTGAAACCGACAGGGCAATTTCACGGCCAACTCCTCGGCAAGGAAAACCGACCCCTTGCGGATCGCGCTGTTCGTGCCTCACTCTATGTTACAAAAAAGCGAGACTTTACCAGCCCGTTCCCTACGGGTTTTTCCGCGGCGACTTTCGAATCTAAAACTGACAGCGAGGGCAACTACACGATTTTGGGACTTCCCCGCGAAGCCAAGTTGAGCCTGCGGGTCGATCCCATCGATGGTTCGGACCGTACCCATTATTTGGCTGATTTCTACCTCATGCCAAACGAATCCCGTCCCCGGACCGTCAGCAGATTGTGGAAACCTAAAAAAAAGCCGCTCTCGTTCGTCCAGCGCTACGAAAAAAACCTCCGCGATTGCCGTCTGTCGAACTTCCACGCCATGGTTATTCTTTTCCGACCGTCGGATGATACGAAAAAATTTGTTAACGTCAATTTGATGGACTACGAGAAGACCAAGGAAGTCAGTAGTTTCATGCAACTACAAGGCGACGGATCTGCCAACACTGAAATCGCAGAACTGGCCAAGGAGAAGAACTGGCCGCAGCCCGAGCCAGGAAAAGTCTTTGTCTGCGCACTTGACGCGAGGGGAAAAGAACTGGGACGAATAGAATTCGACCCGAAAGATCCGCAAAGTCAAAAGCAGGCGGCCCAGTTCGTTCGCAAACACGCCCCCAAGCGAGTCGATGCCAAGAAGAAATGGGACGAGGCCTTCGCAACGGCTAAACAAACCGGCCGCAAAGTCTGGGTCCGCGTCAGCCAACGATATTGCGGTCCATGTTTTATGCTTGCCCGTTGGCTGGATGATCAAAAAGCAACTCTTCAGCAGGACTACGTGCTGCTCAAGATCGATGATGTCCGCGACGCGCACGGATTCGAGGTCGCAAAGCGGCTTACGGGTGACGAACATTACGGCGTTCCCTTCCATGCCATCTTCGACGCCGATGGAAAAATGCTGATCAGCAGCAATTCGGTGGTAGGCAACATCGGCCACCCGAGCGGATTCGAAGGCAAGAGACACCTGCGAAAAATGCTCATGAGTACGCGCAACAAATTGACGGACAAGCAGATCGACGAAATCGTTGCCAGTTTGAGTGATTGAAATTGATTTACACGGCGGGAACTATTGTTCGCAATCTGAAGTCGATCGATAGCCTGTATATAATATGGCCGAAAAGCGTATTAACTAAGGTCTGCGGGCGGATTTCACTCCGCTTGTTGCCAAACTGTGCTAAACTGCTATTATGGTGCTTGTAGATCGCTTTTATTCTTAATCATAAGTCTGTAATCTAAGCGATAGCCCCGTCTCATGTATCCAGAGAGGGAGGTTGTTTCCCAGGAATTCCTGTCTTGACTATTCTGTGGTGGGTAGTGGCCCGCTTGGCCGACGAGGTTACCCGTCTATTTATTCGTAGTGGACTTACGATGATCCCACGCCCACTATCGGTGGGGGTATTATCGAGTGGTCTGAGAAAAAGGATATATTTCGATGTTGTTGACTGAACGGGAACGGCTCCGCGAGGAGCTTGTCGAATTAACCGACCGGCTTGGCCGCGATCGCGGTTCCCTGCTGTTGATTCTTCAGGAAGTACAACGCCGCTATTACTACATCTCTGATTTCGCCATGCAGGTGATTGCCGATCTGCTGGACATTCATCCAGTCGAGGTGTTCAGCGTCGTTTCCTTCTATAGTTTCCTGGATGAAAAACCGCAGGGCGAATTCGTGATTCGGCTCTGCCGCACGATTACCTGCGACATGGCCGATAAGGATAGCGTGGCCCGCCAGTTGGAAAACGATCTGGGCATCGAGTTTGGCGAGACCACGGCGGACGGCAAGTTCTCGTTGGAGTGGGCCAATTGCCTGGGCATGTGCGACCAGGGGCCGGCCATGCTGGT